>VMSQ01000200.1 GCA_013792055.1 Desulfobacteraceae bacterium | reverse complement strand
CAGTTATAAAATCCCGAACTGATATCTTCTTATTATATGCATAATTTATGTGTTTTTTAACATTTTGAATATCATATTTAAAATTATCTTCTGCTGCAATTTCAAAAATATTAATGATATTGTGAGCAAGCTTTTCTAGTTCAACATTTGAAAGAGGAATTAAATCTGTACAAGAAGTTTTTTTTACAAGATCTGACAAGTAATCCGATTGTGTATAAATTTCTTGATAAAATGTTGGTGTTGTAGCATATAGAAAGTAAACATTATTAATATGATTAATACCCTCTATTAAAAATTTAAGGTTTTCATACGCAATAGGTCTTTGATGGGGAGTCAAATTTTCTATCCCTTCTGCTTCATCAAGCATTATTATCAAGCCTTGTTTTTTCAATAATGAAATTAATTTTGCAATTTCATTTAGTCCTCTTAATATATCGTTTTCAGTTACATGTTCCCATATGCCTAAATAATTTAAATCCCTTCTAAAAAGCGTTTCACCCTCTAACCATCTGATCACTAAGTCAGCTGTTTCATAATCTGGATGATATCCCCAACGCGCATAACGATAAATAATAATTGCAATTTGTAATTTTCTATCAATCTCCTTAAAATTTTCGATATATAATTCTTCTATCACACCTTTCATATTACAATGTTGACAATAAAGAGGATTCATTAATGTTTTACTGCAT
This sequence comes from Desulfobacteraceae bacterium, assembly GCA_013792055.1. Classification (GTDB taxonomy): domain Bacteria; phylum Desulfobacterota; class Desulfobacteria; order Desulfobacterales; family ETH-SRB1; genus B13-G4. The sequence continues at coordinate 10,358 of VMSQ01000200.1, read as the reverse complement.
CTTCTAACCTCGCCTTGTATATAAAGACTTAGCCAATTTTTAAATTCTTGGAATACATATTCTAATAATGTTTCTATTGGAGATGAGAATTCATTGTCATCAATAATCAAACTCTTTATAATCCTTGAATATACTGATTCTAAGTCATATAATGGTGTGCCTCTCGGAGACAAAACAACATGACTTGGTACATACCCATTCTTAAGAGCCCAATTTCTTATCGTCGATAAAAAATGTGTTTTCCCAGTACCATAATCACCATTAATAAACCGTAACTTGCCACTCTTATCTTCAATTTCATTCTTAATAATCTGAAGTTGGTTTTGTCTCCCAACATTATAGTAGTCTGAATATTTAATAGATACTGTTCCCGAAGATAAATTTGTCAGTATCGCTCTAGCAGTTTGCTGATTTATCATATCTTAAATCTCGTTTTCGAAATGTTCTCTTTCTGTTGCAATCTCATTAAAGGTAGAACTATAAAGTTCAGAAAATTTATTAACTGGATCTGTTGTATTTCCGTCTCTTATATTTTCCATCAGACTTATAACTGACTTTACGTATGTCCTAGCTCTTGCAGAAGGAATATTGTTTTCTATTGCAATCTGTACACATTTCGAAAGTTGTTCATCATTAATCCTTAATTTTGCATCCCATGCGAATTTACATATTTCTTTTAATTTTAAAGCAACCTCATACATCTCATCTTTGCTTATAGGAGGTAGATTCAAGGTGTTAGATTTTGTTATTCTTGTTTTTAATGCAGGATATGACACAACTCCTTTAAGCGGATCGTTAAAGAATTCATCTGTTGTCGCGAATAAAATGTATATTCCATCCATATCGCCTTGGTCGTCTATCATAATACGAATATTTTGATCGGTTAATTCACGTCTTCTCGTTGTAAGTAATGTCGATATTATTTCTTGTTCATCAATTAAAACAACTAATCCACTGTAACCTATTTTTTTTAAGAAAATACTGAAAGATTTAAGAATATCAAAAACATTTCTAGGGTTTATATGATTGTAAATTTTATATTTTTTTTTCAATTCACCAATACTATGTTTTTCTGCTTTAAACCATCTGTCGAGTATATCTAAGTCAGTATAATATAGATCACGATTATCTAATCTTTTGCCTATTTCTATTAAAGCGGCTTTAATATCTCTATCGATGGGAATTTTTCTTAAAATATTCTCAAAATCGCTATTTGTTGAAATCCATTTATTAAGGATATGTTCAATTATAGAATCTCCACAATCAACTGAATAGTTTTTAACAGTTAAATTTTTCATTATCTCGGAAAAAGTTCTCTCCATCATATCTAATGATATACCACGAGGCGAAATTTGAAACATGCTTACTAAAAAATCATTATCTAAAGCCTTTTTTCGCACTCTGCTTAAAAAGTGGCTTTTCCCTTCACCATAACTTCCATTTAAAAACTTTACTTTTCCGTAATTACCACTAGATATTTCTTTTAAATCTGAATCGATAATTGAATCAAGAGGATTAATAGAAGAAGAAAATAAATGGACATCACCAATTGATGGAACACCATCTCCTAAGGAATTTATTATTCTTAAAGCTATTTGTTTATTAAGCCCATTAATCATTAGAACCTCTCTTTTTAAATTCGATATATTTATAAGAGTTAAAGGCACCATCATTCATGTAAATATTTACTCCACCACTTCCGAGTGATAGGTGATATTCGTAATCACCATCTATCGATTTAATTTTCGAATTGATAAGTTTGCTGAGGTCAACGGAAAATTCATCAATTGGATAAGATTGCATTTTCCTTGCGTCCGATTTTTCAAAAAAGTCATTTCGTTGAATATTTACCCAAATATTTTTATGTATATCTTTAAGTAAAACTTGATTATTATTATAGGTTTTTGATTTATTATAAGCTTCATATAATTCTTTCAAAAATTCCTTTGGTTCAAATCGTCTTTCAAAAAGTCTTTTAAATTCATCTTTTACCTTCAAAGCAACAGTAGTTGGATCTACACAGTTGAACCTTTTAGTTTCCGCAAAAGTTCCAATTTGACAGGTATTTTTTGAAAAATTTATCTTTACACTGATTATGCTTTTTATTCGAAATTGCTCCATGCTATTACCATCGAGTTCATTAATTCCTAGTTCTACACATTTATTTTTAAATTTATAATCGAATTCTTTTCTAATTTTTGAAAAATAATTCTGTATAGCGCCATTTATTTCTTCATAAATGTGCTCTATTTTTAAATCTATGAATAATTGATTGAATTCTTCTTTCTCTACTATATTAATAATTTTAACTATATCGCCCTTCGAATATAATGACTTTATTTTTTTTATTTCTTTAAATGCAGTCTTTGATTGTTTATTTATATTTGAGATAGTCTTGATTGATCTTTCTATCAATTCTTTCATAACATATATTCCTTATGTGTTTTTGTCTTTTTTTAGTACTTCCAATCTGCATGACCTACTGGTAGTTTGCTTAACTCTGTTTTCAATTGCTTCCAGTTTGGCAGGTATTTGTCCATGTAATAGAGAAATCTTTCATTGTGAAGCCTTTCCAATAAGTGGACCATTTCATGCACGATGATATATTCCAAACAATAATCCGGCTTCTTTGCCAGTTCAAGGTTTATCCAAATTCTTTTCTTTTCAATGTTGCATGAACCCCACTTGGTTTTCATTTGCTTTACTTGCCACTCGTTAACTTTAATATTCAATACTTTCCCCCACTTCTCAATAATTTCAGGAATTTGTTTTTTCAGTTCAAACCGATACCATTCAGTCAATATTGTATGTCGTTTTTCAACCTGTGTTTCAGGTCTTACATAAAGGTCAATGTAAGTTTTGTTTTTCAAAATAACCTTGGGCGGTGCATCCTTTTCAATGATATTCAGCAAGTATCTTGTGCCTTGAAAATAATGGCTTTCTCTGTTCTTGTATTCTCTTGGCGTAATTCTTTCCTGTCCTTCAAATTTTCGTTGGTGTCGTTTTATCCAGCCTAATTTTGAAATGGCAAAAAGGCGAATGGCATCATCATTTACTTTTAATGGTGCGGCAATGCGAACCCTGCCTGTTGGCGGGTAAACAGCCAGATGTATGTTCTTAATGTTTTTGCGAACCACATCAATTTTGATTTTGCTGATTGTAATTTGTTCCATTAGTAATCTCTCTGATTTCTTACCAGATTCAGGATATATTCAGCATCTGGTTCCTTTACTTCGAATTCCCCCAATATTTCTTGAATGACGTACTTAACTGCTTTGGTTTTCTGGATATTGTCTCTCCACCCGTCTTTCTTCGTTGTTAAAATTTTATGGTCTAATTCATTTGCGATTGATTCATTTTCGCCAAGGTTATCATACAACGCCCTTTTAGCGTTTGTATTTAATGAAAAAGGATATTCAGAAGTCGTGTCCGGTTTCTTCACTTTTCTTGAAAGGGCAATGATTTCCAGCAAATACTTTTCATATTCTAAAGTGGCTTTTTTTCGCAGCTTAATGAGTTCATCTAAAAGCACACTCATTTTTTCATAATACATCGGGTTGGTCGGGCTTTCTTCAATAATTACTTTACGCAGATTGTTTTCTATGGCTTCTGCCATCGCATCTTTATTGTCACGGATATTTTTTGGCAAATCCTTGACGGCGTCTTTTCCTTTTTCAACCAGCAATTCCACCAGACTCATATCGTCAAAATTTGCAAGCATACGGCTTTCTTCTGCACCTATGTAGCTATCAATCAAATGGCGCATGGCAGGCTCATACTGCTTCAGGTCTATATAATCACCACTGGCAAGCTGTATTTCTTTACGCAGGTTTTCAAAGTGTTTGCTGTCGTTTTTGATTTGCTCTGTTTCTTTATCGGTATAACCCGCCTCTTTCATTTCACCGGCTATGTTGGCATAAGCCCGAATGAGTGCAATGGTGAGTTTGTATAAGGAAACCCGTCTTGGTTCAGTGTCTTTAAGTTCATCAGGGTTTTCGGTGTTTTTGCCACAGAAGTATCGAATATGCGCTAATGTGTCTTTTGGTGGGTCAACGGCTTCACACAATGCTTTGATGGCTTCCAATGCTTCATCTAATCTTTCTTTGCCTTTTTGCAATCGGTTTTTCAACAGGCCTTCAATATCCGATTTTTCATATCCACTAAATACTTCCGAAGTGTAATCATTAAAGGCTTGCTCCAAACTCTTGAACAAATCCATGTAGTCAATGATGTAGCCGTATTCCTTATCATCACCATCCAATCGGTTCACACGGCAAACTGCCTGAAAAAGCCCGTGGTCTCTGAGTTTTTTATCTAAGTACAGGTAAGTCGCCGATGGTGCGTCAAAACCGGTGAGCAGCTTGTTTACAACAATCAGCAATTTCATTTGGGCAGGTTCTTCTACAAATTTTTTCTTTACCTCTTTTTCAAACTGTTCAACTTTATTGATAGCTGTATCGGGGTCTTCGTTAAAATAGTCTGCCAGCATTTTCCGATAAATCTCAAAACGCTGCAATTTTTCGGTGTAACCTTCGCCTGTTTCTTCTCCTTTAATGTCGGTATGGGTGGGAACGAACGATGTTATAATAGCCGCTTTTTTTAACCCTGCATTTTGAAACAGTTCATAATAACGACAGGCGTTGTATATACTGTCTGAAACCAGCATGGCATTACCTCTGCCGTTTTGCAGGCGTTCCTTTTTCTCCATGTCGAGCATAATGTCCATCACGATTTTCTCTAACCGCGATTTAGAGCTGAATATTCTTTTTATAGTTCCCCATTTTTGTTTCAACTCGGCTTTGGCAAAATCAGTAAGTCCACGGGTTTTTAGTTCAAACCATTCGTCAATCTTTTTCAATGATGTGATTTTTTGCTCGATGTCCCTGGCTTCATAGCGTAAATCCAACACCACCTTGTCGTTTACGGCTTCGTCGAATTTGTAGGTGTGAATGTATCTCCCAAAAACTTCCAGACTGGTTTGTTTGTCGGATTTTAATAAAGGGGTTCCGGTAAAACCAATAAATAAAGCATCGGGTATAAATTTTTTCATGGCCAGATGCAACTTACCCGTCTGTGTCCGGTGACATTCGTCCACAAATACATACAAATCGCCTTTGGCTTTAAAGTCTGACGGGATGCTGTTGCGTAAATCCTGCAAATAAGCATCCATGTCTTTTTCGTCCACTTCTTCCCTGCCGCCGAATTTTTGGATAAGCGAACACATCAGCAAGGGTGAATTGTCATTGAGTTTATTCAGCAAATCTTTTCCGCTTTTAGTGCGGTAAATGTCTTCTTGAACACCTTTGCAAACTTTTTCTATCTGTTCATCCAGCTCCTCGCGGTCGGTAATAATCAGCACCCTGGCCTTGTGATTGTATTCTCTTAACCATTTGGTGAGCCATACCATCGTCAAACTCTTACCGCTGCCCTGTGTGTGCCAGATGATGCCGCCTTCTCTGCGTTTCACAAAATCCTGTGCGGCTTTAATACCGAAATATTGATTGGGTCTGGCCAGTTTCTTTTGCCCTCTGTCATACACAATAAAATCATGCAGCAATTCCAGAAACCGTTCTTTGTGCAGCAATTCCACCACATTTTTATCCAACGGATAATCGTATTTGGCTGCTCTGTCACGGATAGGCTTGGTGAGTTGCAGCAAATACGGATAGTCTTTGTTGACCTCCTCGTTTATCTCTTTCCATTTCAGGAAATATTTTTCTTTAGTATCAATGGCTGCATGTGCAAGGCCTTCAATGTCATTTCCTGCCATTACATACTGAATGGTGCTGAAAAACGGCTTTATGAAAATATGTTTTTGGTTATCCAGGTTTTGACGGATGCCTTCAGAAATAGATACGGTGCTGCGCTTGAGTTCCAAAACACCCAATGCAATACCGTTTACATACAAAACAATATCAGGGCGTTTTTTGTGAATGCCTTTGATGGTTACTTCTTCAGCAATGGCAAAATCGTTTTCCAAAGGATTTTGCCAGTCAATGAGCCAAACGGTTTCTTTGTTTTGTCCGATTTCGGGTTGAACATTCACGCCATAGCGAAGCATGGAATACACTTCCTTGTTTACATCATACAGCGATTTGCTTTGGTCATTGGCTGTTTTGCCAAATTCATACAGGGCTTTGCTTATCAGGTTGGGGCTATATCCTTTTCGGGTGAGATAAGCACTTAAGATTTCTTCCTCAATGTTGCTGTTTTCTTCCCGCACTTCCCAATTCCCAAGATAGCGGTATTTCAATTCGTTTTGAAACAAAGCCACCACACGGTTTTGGGTTTCCCGTTCTTTTTTGCCGATATTGCTCATGATCTTTCGCCCTTTTTTTGGCAATTTTAATTGCCCCAATTGTGAACGCAGCGCGTGCACAATTTCAATGTCAGACTCAATTCTCTACGCAGCGCGTATACAATTTGCTCAGGAAATACTTGCCATATTCTGTTATCATTTTTCGCGCCAGTGTAGCGACAATCTTCATGCCATATTCGGCTCTTTTATTCCCCAGGATTTCTGTTTTTATTCGTTTGCCGATATGCCAATACAATAAAGTGATTTCTGCATTTACGGCTAATGCTACATTTTGCCGACTCTTTTCAATCAGCTTTTTTATGTCGGCAGTAATGGGCTGAATACTGTTTATTTCCCGATTCATACCAGCCTGATCCTCCCGGTTAATAAATTCTGCATCATGCCCTGTTTTATCATTTTGTATTTATTCAGTTTGTTTTCCAAGGCTTCTATTTCAGCGTCCATATCGGAGAGGATTTGGGCGATGTGGGTTTGGGTCTTTAAGTCTGTCGGATAACTTAATTCTAACTCTCTTAAAGCAGTAAAATTCAAAGCTGCCATAGTAGTGGAACTTGAAATCCGAATTATATCAGTGTTTTTAAAGAAGAGTAAAAAATAGAAAAAATAGCTATTTATTTTCTTCATGGGTATTAACCTAAATAAGTTATTTGCTATTACACCCTCAAATCCATAACCTAATAAACCAGGTGTTCCATACCGAACCATAAACAAATCATCTTTTAAAACATGATGAGATGAACCAGGGTCCAAGATAAACCTTGGTATTTCATCTTGTTGAGTCAAATCAATTATTCTAATAAACCTTCTAAGACCTTCTTGATATGTATAGAATTGCTTCTCAACTGGGCACTGGACTCCCTGTTTAAAATTAAAAACATCTCCCAACTTCTTCACTTCCCACTCATCTTTCGGTTTCAGCAATTCCTGCATCGCCCCTTGCTTGATGGCTCGCTTTTTGGCAATGAGTTTTTCTAATTGGGTAATGAGTGCATCGGCATCGTTTAAGGCGGTGGCTATGGCGGTTTGCTCGGCTTTGGTAGGGGGAAGGGGGATAGGAATTTGCTCAATAGTTTTGGCATTCAAACTTGGGACACCTGATGCCTCATTGTAAGCATACCAGTCAATGAGTAAAAAATTATAGTAAAGAAATTCGGGTGAATAATTCTCAAAAACCTCTGTGTAAAACAAAGTATCTACTGACCAAAATGGCTTTGTCATGAATTGGGGCTTATCAATTGTCCCTTTGCGTCCGATTAAGACTGAAGGTTTGTTGTATAAATACTTGTTAGCCTTACCGATTACTCCACCAGATGCTAAAATTGGGTATTCACCATTTGTATCAGCAACTTCCTTTTGGCTTTTCCCATGTCTAACTTTCAAAACTGCCCCCAACGGTTTCGCATCCCAATCACTCGGAATAACGCCAACCGCGGTTTGTTTATATCCTTTTTGTATCTCCATTGCTTCTACCATACAAAATTCATCCGTTTTAAATGATTTTCAACTTTGGCGGTCAATCCATCAACTTCGATGTTAAGTTTTGGCAATGGCGTTTCATAACGTTCCGCCAGTTCTTTAATACGCTGGGTCAGACGATGGCTGATGTTGTCCATTTCAATGCGGATGCGTTTTGTCATGCTGTGCATCCATTTCTTTTCCACCACGATGGTTTTTATTTCGTCAATGCTCAGCCTGGGATATTGGGCAATCACTTTCTTTTCCAGATCGGCTTTGGCGGTTTTTATCTTGTCTTGCACTTTCTTTTCATCCTCCATCAGTTTTTTATACTGTTGAAGCATGTCGTATTCTTCGGAATTGTCGGCATTTCGTTTGCCTAAATCTTTAATGGCTGCCTGTAAATTCTTTTTACTAATCTTTTGCTTGACGTCCATAGCATTTACCAGCAAACCATCTTCGCCACCGTGTTCTTCCCGCAGTTCATCCATGCTGGCTGTCAGGGATTCGGCCTGTGCTTCCAAGTCATCAATGGCTTTTTGTTCTGCGGCAAAATATTCCTGTATCATCAGGGCAGGCGGTATGAGTCTGCCTTCCAGTCCTTCAAGGCCTGCCACTTGTTTCACCACTTCCTTATCGCCCTTTTTGGTTTTCTTTTCTATGCGTTTCAAATCGTTACCTGCTATCCAGCCATCTGCCGTCAGTTCATAAAAATCATCCTGCATGGTTTCAGCCCAATAGTCCATCAAGTGCTGATACATGGCATATTTGTCGGTGAGTTGCTTGTTGGAGTAGTGCTTCAACAGGTTTTCAGAAATGGTGTGTATCTCCTGTTTAGGCTTCAAACCTTTGTCCAATGCTTTAGTGCAGGCTGTGGTTGCGGTTTCCCATTTGTTATACACGGCATCCATCTTTTTACCGAAGGTGGTAAATTCAGGATGTTGAAAAATAGTGTTTTTGATTTCTTCGTTTTCAATGTTGAGTTGATAATATTCCGGGCGATTGCCAACGGCTTTAAATAACTCACTTTTCAATGATGGATACACCGCCCAGTATTTTTGCAATGCTTCAATATCCCTTTTGGGTATGCCACCGAGCAAATGGGCTTCAATGTCTTGTATATCCTCCGCTTCCTGGCTGTCAATGTAGCGGGGAATATTCAGGTTGTAATCGTTCTTGACGTCGGCAATTTCAGCAAGCGGAATAATCCGTGAATACCTGGGTGTTTCAATACGATGGTTAAAAGTGTCCACTATCTTATGAATGTCCTGCTCACGCAGACGGTTTTTGTTGCCATCTTTTATAAACCCTTTGCCGGCATCAATCATAAAGATGTCTTTGCGCTCTGCGGCATTTTCTTTATCAATCACAATCAAACTGGCGGCAATGCCAGTTCCGTAAAACAAGTTAGGCGGCAAACCGATAATGCCTTTGATATACCCCTTTTGAATAATCTTTTTGCGGATGCTGGCTTCGGAATTGCCACGGAACAAAACACCCAAAGGCAAAACAATACATGCCTTGCCTTTTGATTTCAGAGATTTAATCAAGTGCAGCAGAAAAGCGAAGTCGCCGTTCTTTTTGGGTGGAACGGCATCATAACCTTCAAAGCGTTTGTAAATATCATTGGCAGGGTCTAACCCATTCATCCATGCCTTATAGCTGAAAGGCGGATTGGCAACCGCATAATCAAATTGCTTGAGTTCTCCTGTGGTTTCGTTGGTGAACTGCGGTGAAGCCAGGGTGTTTCCCTGCACAATTTCAGCATCGGGGTTGCGATGCAGCCACATGTTCATCACTGCCAGGGCTCGTGTGGCATTGTCGTTTTCCTGTCCGTAAATGGTAATACCATGCGGCGCTTCGTCTGCTGCTTTCAACAGTAAGGAGCCCGAACCGCTAGTAGGGTCATAAAGGGTTTCCGATTGGCTTTTAGATTTGCTGATGCCAATCACTTTTGCCATGATGCGGGATACTTCGGCAGGTGTATAGAATTGTCCTTTGCTTTTTCCGCTTTCAGTAGCGAAGTGCCGCATAAGGTATTCATAGGCATCACCAAGCAAGTCATCGCCCTCTGCCCGGTTGCCGCTAAAATCCAATTCAGGTTTTTCAAAAATGGAAACCAGGTTAGTTAATTTATCAACCTTATCTTTCCCTTTACCCAGTTTTTCATCATCATTAAAGTCGGCAACGGTAATCACGCCCGTCAGTCCATTGGCTTTGGCAAACTCTCCAATGATCTTATTAATTTTATCGCCAATGTCAGGTTTGCCTTTGTGCTTTACCATGTCGTAGAAGCTGGCATCTGCCGGTATTTCAATCAGCGGGTCTTTTTTGTCGGATACGTATTTCATGAACAGCATCACCAATACATAATCCTTGTATTGGCTGGCGTCCATGCTGCCTCTCAGTTCGTCACAACTTGCCCAAAGTGAGCTGTACAATTCAGATTTCTTTATTGCCATACATTTCCCTTTTTCTATCCGTTATTTCGCATCCTATCTCCTATTCAACTGGCAATGGACAACAGAGATCGTTTGTGTATTTTTTTGGAGGGAGAGGTGTTTTTTCTCTTGACTGGCCCTTT
>VMSQ01000223.1 GCA_013792055.1 Desulfobacteraceae bacterium | reverse complement strand
GGTAATCTCCATTAAGGAACTTTGGGTGAATATTCACTATCCGGCTACGGCCCGATAAGCTTTGTGAAACGCCCGGTGCGGACCCGCATGCCGTGGTGTTGTGGGGAGGGGGAGAGAGAAACTCCCCCTTACCCGATTATGCTATTTTTGGATGGAAACTAAATAATGAATTCATTAAGTTAAATTATAAAACTCTTCACAAAGGAGAAATAATTCTATGCAAGCTCCCAAGGTAGCGAACGACTCCCGAATACGGGTTTCATGACACCTGAATTTCGAAGCTGTTGAGCTGCCCAACGCACTTCATATTGCCAGGTATATAAGAGTTTTCCCGAGGCTTTCAGTTCATTTTCGTAGTTATCCCAGATATACTTGCAAACCTCAAAGATCCTTGCTTTACCATCATTTGCTTTCAGAGCTCCAATGACTAGGTCCTGTAAATCCTCACGGGTTAACATATTTTATTTCCTCTCAGTTTAAAATTAGAAGGCATAACGTAAAGGACCTCGCATAAAAAAGACAACCATCGAAATAGCTGCAATTACTGTAAGAACTATCCACATAGATTCCCGTTCCTCTATTTGTATCTGCCTAACCATTGATTGACAAGCAGATTTGCCCTGATATAATGATATTAAAGGTGTTTTCGGGCATATTTGCCTTGCCTTATTATCCTAACCCGGATAAACCGGAAATCCGAAGCACAAAACTCGAAACTCGAAACAAATCCAAATACTAAATGTTCAAATGTTCAAAACTGTAGTAGCCGTCTTGATCGTGATTAAATCTGCCTTCGGTGGACACTGTTGTTTTTGATTTTGAATTTTTGTCATTCGATATTGTTTCGGATTTCGACCTGCCCGCAATGCCCTATTTTTGGATTAATGGCTGTCATGAAAAGTCAATACTATGGCATGGTTATTATTCCGTCCATGAGCATGTTGCATGGCAGGCGGGTATTCAGATTTCGAATTTATTTTCTGCCAGAAAAAACACGGATTTTAGAGCTAAGATACTAAATTTTTGATATCTTATTTGAAAAGTGTATAATATGTCAACATTTGAAGATTCCCTGTAGCTTGCTACAGGGAATCTTCGACCGTAAGGAAGTTAGCCGTTTTTAGATTCGCTCGCTAACCCCGCAGCAAGCTACGGGGAATGCACTCGCTATTGCGGTTCAAAAAAACAGGAAATTGATAGATGAAGTGCGGAATGTAGTTGATATATAAGGCACCTGTGAAAAACTTTTTGATTAAACTGGTCATACTGTCAGTAATTTTGATAGGCCTTCCTTTTCTTGGAATTATCCTTGCCGGTTTTCCTGTGAATCGCTATCTGGAATTTCCCCCTGAAACACAATACATTGATCATGCGCCTTTCTCCTGGATTGCCTTTACAGGTTACAGCTTGTTTATTCTTGCTGTAATATTGCCGATAGTTGTAAAAATTTTAAGAAAAGGAAAACAGGTCGCTCCAAAAACCATTGATTTTTTTCCTTTTCCGTGGTGGGGATGGCTTGGGATTATTACAGGTTTGACAGCATGGATCTTAGCATGGACACGTTTCCCCTGGTTTGAAAAGTTTCAGCCACATACTTTTACTCCTTTATGGATTTCCTTCATACTTGTAATAAACGCTCTTACATTCAGACGCACGGGAAAGTGCATGATAGTTAATCGTCCGAAATACTTTATTATGCTTTTCCCGGTCAGTGCGGCTTTCTGGTGGTTTTTTGAATATTTGAACCGATTTGTTCAAAACTGGCAGTATGTTGGCGTGCATTTCAGCTCTTTGGAATACTTCTTTTATGCATCAATTTCTTTTTCAACTGTTCTGCCGGCAGTGCTTGGAACCCGCGAATGGATACAAAGTTTTTCATGGGTTGAAAAATGCAATAATTTAATTTCCTCCGGCATTTTTCAGTCAAAGCCGATTGCTCTGTCTGTTTTAATGGCATCCAGTGCAGGCATGGCATTAATAGGCATCCGGCCTGATTATCTTTTCCCCCTGCTCTGGATATCACCGCTTTTGGTTATAGTATCCCTTCAAATTCTGTCAGGAGAAGATCATGTGTTTTCGGATATTGCGCTGGGAGACTGGCGCCTGGTTATATCGTCAGCTCTGGCGGCATTGTTCTGCGGGTGTTTCTGGGAAATGTGGAATTTTTTCAGCCTGGCCAAATGGATGTACAGCGTTCCATTTGTTCACAGATTTGAAATCTTTGAAATGCCGGTTCTGGGCTTTGCGGGATATCTGCCTTTCGGGCTGGAATGTGCGATTCTCGGAAAAATTTTAAAAAATTCTGACAGGATAACAGGATAAACAAGATTTTGTTTCAAGTGAACAAACAAGGTTAAGTTTTGACGTTTTAATCCTGAATATCATGTTAATCTGTCAAAAATAAAAAATAGAAAATATGAACTCCAAAATCAACGCTCTTGTAATTGGCGCAGGTAATTTCGGACAATATTATGCCCGGATAATTTCAAAGCTGAATAACGAAAAATTATCTATTCCTTTAATTGACAAGCTGATTATTACAAGGACTCAATTAAAAAGAGCTCAGGAACTGGCATCTATTCTCCGTAAAAATGCTGATTGCAATGTAAATGATATTATTGCAGCGGAAGTAAGCGGTACAAATGAGCTGATTGAAGTATTAGAAAAATATCAGCCTGAATTTATTGGAATTACTGCAAGGGATAAGGTTATAGGAGATACGATTCATGCGGTTTATTCAGCGCATGCATTAAAGTATGGCGCTGTATTATGTGAAAAGCCTTTTGCGAATGCTACAGGGGACGGCTCAAGTCTTAAATATTTTACCGATTTGTTTGAATATGAAAAAACCGATCTTTTTGGTCTTGAATTACCTTTTGCAGTCGTTATGAAAGATATAATGCAAAAAAAAGATTTGGCCGACTTATTTATGAATGCAAAAAACATAGAATTTTACTGGGAAACAATGAGTTCGGTTAAAAACAATATTATCGATATGCTGGCAGTACATCCATGGTCATTGATACCTGAAGTATATAAAATTGAATCAGTAAAAGTTGAGGACAGAGGATTAATGGCGCAGATTTTTATGAATTTATTCAATGACAAAACATGCAAAAATACAATCTGCAAAATCAATCTTAAGGCAGGGGGCAATTTCAGGGGAATAATGATTGACAATTATGCTGTCGCCATAAGCACTAATGGTACCCTGATTAAATTGATTGAGATGAACAAGCCCGTTGAAGATACTCCAAGGGAAGGGCTAAAAGAATTATATGGCAAGGTATTATTGGAATTAGATAATCCGCTAAAACAAAATATAATAGCAATATTAAAAAACAAACCAATTGTAAGTTTAAGAAAAACTTATGATTCCCAGCTTTTCCTGGAAAGGCTTCATGGTTTTATGGAATGAAAAATATCACTTCCGAACTCGACAGCATTCTAAAGCAGTATTCATCATTTGAGATCAGGGTGGGGAAGGCTATAGGCGATATTTGCGCTAAACACTGCTCAGTATGTTCAAGTGTATGCTGCAAGCCTGAATTTTGCAGGGAAACCATAGAAAGCTCATTTCTCTCGCTGTTGAACAAAAAATTTCCTCCAGTATCCGGATACAGTAAAAAAGGGGGCTGGTTGACTGAAACAGGGTGTATTTTATCAGCAGGCCGCCCTCCTGTATGCTACGAATACCTTTGCAGCAGCATTATGGAAGTTCAGCCCGATGATATGCATCGTTATGTTATCAATGTCCTGTCAATGCTTGTATCCCATATCGGGAAATATACGCTTGGCCGTCGCCATCTGATTGAAATTCTGGATGAAAAAGAATTGAAAAAACTGAAGATTATTCGTTTTAAAAAACAGTTAAACGAAGCTGAAACTGCTTTCAATGCTTTTAAATCTTATATAAAAAATGAATACCTTGATAAAACATCGTTGCAGGCTTTTGAAAAGATTGTCTCTCCTCCTGACTCAATTATCGTAACACTTCATTCCACCTGCCAATCAGTCTGTCGGGTGTAATTTGCCCAAGGCCGTTTTTATCAAAAAACTTGAAAATATCATTCTTGTTGCCCTGAGACCACCATTTTTTCAAAATATTGCCTGTCTCTGATTTAAAAATCCAGTCGCGGCCTAATTTTTCACTGAAATAACCTTCCATTATAGCCTCTGCCATCCATGCAAGAATGTAGTCCAGACAATAAAACTCCGGGACCAGATCAAAAAGATGGCTTTCAGGCTGATAGTAAAAACCAGTATATTGAGCCATTTTTCTTGCATATAATTCACCATCTGAAATATCGCCATTTGAAAACATCTCAAATTCGACTATAAATTTTGCGGCATATCGCCGGAATACAGATAGATCCTTTAGAACATTATGATAATACAAATTTTTTGAATCAGTCTTTTCTAATCCCAGATACTCGTCCAAAAAAACCCGTGACATTGAAAGGTTCTGGAGGAGAAATGCAAATGATTCAGAAAGACTGTGGGAAGTTGCCATGTCTTTATCAACAATGGAAAGCCCGGAAGATGTAAACACTGCTGAAAAACCGTGTCCCAGTTCATGCCAGAGTGTTTCAAGGTCAATCCAGCCGCCTTCGGGCTGCATGAGAATATATACTTCCTCAGGCACCTGAAGGATGAAGCACATAGCCTGCGCACTCTTTCCTTTTTCCCTTCCCAGTTCCAGATTCAGGCCTGGTGTGTTATTAATATCTATCTGCCAGCAATTAAAAAATGCGGTCAATTTTTCCATTGTTTTATCAGGAAAAAGCCTGTCAAATTGCACTAAACTCAGCAGGTTGATGGCATCAAATCTGGTAAGCTTGCTGAGAGGCAAATTAAACCTTTTTCTGCACCAACGCTCCATTGCAGTAAAATACAGCTCATCGGTTTCTTTAAGAATGTTCTTCAACATCTTATAAAAACCAGGATAATCTATCCCCTTCTTCTGGCTGCAATAATCAAGATAATCTGAAAACCCCAGCTCATTTCTTAGGATTTCAAGCAAAATATTCCAGTAGTTAAGTAAAAATGGCTTCATAAACTTACAGAGGGGGCTGGTTTCCTTTTGAAGAATCTGTCTCTTTGAGTAGTCGCTTGATTTCTGGCACCAGGGAATAATATTTCTTAAATATATCTTTTCGCCGTCAACAATTGCCGCCGAACCCTTCATCCAGGTTCGCATCTCTGTTTCATGGGGTAGAAGTTCGCGCTGAAGGTAATGGTCGATAAACGCATGTTTGAGGCGCGTTCTATCTGTCTTGTTTTCAATTTTCTCAATATGCGCCAATGTATCGAGATTTATAACATCTTCATATTCTTCATAAATTCGATAAGGCTCAAATGGAGCTTTGTCTCCTTTCCATAGAGCGAGGGACTGCAGGCTCCATCTGTAATTAAGAAGATGGAGTATGTTCTCAAGCTCTATTAATGTGGTTGCGTTTTTCAATATTGAATACTTTACTTAATGTTAAACGTTGTGTAATAACGCATAGTCTTTTTTGCTTTTCATAACACAAATCATATGTATTATAAAAGAATATAGGTAACTTCTCAATAAATCCGGGCAAATTTCATGATACAAGACTCGCCCACTGATAATAAAATGTAAGAATATCTGAAACTCGCATCTAAGTGAGCCTAAAGAAAAAACAGTGGCCAATCCTTTTAATACATATTGGTTAAGCGACAGATCATATGTTTTAAAGATGAATTCTCTTATGCGCTGTTTTTTCTCAAAGCTCACTAAGATGCTCAAACAGTCAGCTATTTTACATTTTATCACCAGCAGACTCGTCTTTTTTATCTTTACCCGAACTTTTTGAGAAATTACAAAAATAGATCTTAATCTACTGAAGACGGGAAATTATGATGGATGGTTTTTACGGCAGACTGCTGAAAGTTGATCTTACAAATAAAAAATATAGTATTGTCTCTATAAAAGATGAAATCTTTCTTAAATACCTGGGAGGAAAGGGGCTGGCTTCATATTTTCTGTATAAGCTGAACCCTGAGGGCGTAGATCCTCTTTCCCCTGACAACTGCCTGATTTTTGCAACCGGACCTGTTACAGGGAGCATTGTATGGGGCTCAAGCAGGTACGGAGTTTTTACCAAGTCGCCTCAGACAGGATTCTACTCTGAATCCTACGCCGGAGGTAAAGTGCCGGAAGCCATAGATTCAACAGGTTTTGACGCCATAGTAATAACGGGTAAAAATGACAGGCCTTCTGTTCTTGAAATTCATCCACAAGGAGCTGTTTTTCATGATGCCGGCGATATCTGGGGTATGGATACATTTGAGACTGAAGACACAGTAAATAAAAGATTTGGCTGTAAGACTAAGGATAAAAATAAATGCGGCTCAGTAGTAATCGGCCCGGCAGCGGAAAATCTTGTCCGATTTGCGGTCATTCAAAACAACTACTGGCGTTCTGCCGGCAGGACAGGAGTCGGAACCGTCATGGGTTCAAAAAAACTCAAGGCAATTGTATTTAAAGGCGATAAAAGGAGGTCGCTGTTTGACAAGGAAAAAGTAATAAAACTTTCAAAAGAAATAGCCTCAGAAGGAAAGGACAGTCCTTTTGTTCATGTCTACAAATCCCGGGGAACTCCAAATATGGTCGAAATAATGAATAAGGCCAAAGCGTTTCCTACAAAATACTGGTCCGAAGGATTCTATGACAAATGGCCGAACATCAGCGCCGAAGCTCTTCATAAGCAATGCAGCGTTAAACCTTATGCCTGTCCAAAATGCTTTATAGCATGCGGTAGAATGACTACTGTCCTAAACGGCCGTCACGCAGGGCTGAAGCTGGGGGGGCCTGAATATGAAACTATTTATGCCTTTGGCGGCATATGCATGATAGACAGTATTGAAGAAATCGCCTATTTAAATGATATCTGCGACAGAATGGGAATGGATACAATTACGGCCGGTAATCTCTGCGGATTTACAATCGAGGCTGCAAGAAATAAAAAGATAGATTTTAAAATAGACTATGGAGATGTGGATGCAATAGCCGATCTTTTAGAAAAAATTGCTAAAAGAGAAGACATCGGCGATATCCTTGCAAGAGGAATCAGATATGCTGCTAAAGAGTGGCACATGGAAGACATGGCAGTTCATGTAAAAGGCCTGGAGCCACCCGGTTATGATCCCAGGGTTCTAAAAGGCTGCGGACTTGCATTTGCGACTTCTGACAGAGGCGCATGTCATTTAAGGGCCACATTTCATAATC
Source organism: Desulfobacteraceae bacterium (assembly GCA_013792055.1). Lineage (GTDB taxonomy): Bacteria > Desulfobacterota > Desulfobacteria > Desulfobacterales > ETH-SRB1 > B13-G4. The sequence goes on along the minus strand of VMSQ01000223.1, from coordinate 16,238 downwards.
CGGAATTAACCGGATTGATCGATCCTGAAGTTATACAAGGGAAAGCCAAACTCTTTGTTGACTTTGAAGACCGCCTGACTCTCTTTGACGCCATGATTTTATGCCGATTTTACAGGGGGCTGTATCCATGGAAAAGGATAGGCCAGATTATTCATGCGACAACCGGATTAAAGGGAGATAAAACTTCTTTACAGAAAAAAGCAGCAGAGATTTCCAACATAGTTCGCAAATTTAATATACGCGAAGGTCTAAAACCCGAAGATGACAACCTTCCGCAAAGCCTGTACAAAAAACTGCTCAAAACAGGACACAGCATTAAAGAAAAAGAACTCAAGGCTATGCTGAAGGATTACTATAAACTTCGTGGTTGGGACAAACCCTACTCCCATTCCTTATAAAGATTCATCCTGTCTGTTACTCTTTTTAAATAATCCCGTGTTTCCTGATGATGTAGATTTTTTATAAGATAAACATAAAGCTCGTCAGGTTTCATGGAATTGACTTTATCAACGGCACAACTAATCTGTTTATTTCCGCATAGAGCTCTGCTGAGGTTCCCCGCTCCGGTATTATATGAAGCAATTGCACAGTATAGAGCATTGTCGGCATGTCGGACCTTTCTGAAATAGCGATTTTTTATAAGTCCAAGGTAAGCGCAGCCCAGTTCTATATTATTATCTGAATCATAAAGATAGTCCGGAGGAAGCTCTTTGCCATAGCCATAAACATGTTTATAAGCATCCCATCCTCCTGATTTCGGTACAAGCTGCATTAGCCCATAGGCAGGCACAGGGCTTGTTGCTTTTGGATTGAAATATGACTCAGTATGAATAACAGCAAAGGCAAGCGGGACAGAGATGGAAAATCTTTCAGCCTGTCGGCGGACATTGTCGAGATATCCTTCTGCACGAAGCCGTATGTGATCAGGTATAAGCGAAAATTTAACCTGCACTCTGACCATCTCACCTTTATCGGTCTTCACATCTTTCTTTATTACAGGTTCTGTGTTTACAATTTCCTTTGCAAATTCTTTTTTATTCTTTTCTGTAACAGGGTTGCCTTTTTTGTCCTTTAATTGCCCTTTAAGCACCGGTGATGTCATGAGGGGTAAAGGGGGAATCTTTTTATCTTGAGCAGGTTTTGGGGGCAAATCATAATCCCGGTTTTTCCCTTTATCAACTATGAGGCGTTCAATTTCTTCCGTAAGTTTTTTATCTAAACTGTCCGGATCCCGATCAACCTCTGCCTTCGGTATTACAACTTCCACCAATACTTCACCTGCCTCAAAATCTACACAGCTTCTGCCGGTTTTATCTTCCGAATATTCAACCCAGTCCTTTTTTGTAGAAGCAACAAAATCTCCCCACATGGCTTTTACTTCACGCTGGAATTCTTCAAAAGCTTCTTTTTCAAATCGCTTGTAATCTTCCTCCATTTTTGCGACTTCTTCGAAGAATTCTTTCTCCAGATCATCCATTTGAGCAAATAAGGGACAAGTCATAAAAACTACAAAAAACATGACAAAAAATATTACCTGTCGATAACCTTTCATCTTAATGCCATCCCTTCTTTCATTCTTTCTGTTCCATTAATTCGAGCTGTTTGTGAAGTTTTTCAAAATAACTCTATAAGGCTTTATTTTCTCCTATTTATACAATAGGGCAGGACTATTAACAAGCCGATTGAAGCCAATATAACTATAGACATTTGTTGCAAAACGTTTTAATTAACAAAAATTTATTTAGTTTTTTACCCTTTAAAGAGGGGGTGCGAAACTTGAGTTAATAATAGATAAATGAAGTATTAGTGTCAATTTAAAAGCCTCATGCGAAATCATTGCCATAGATATAATGAGACCTTTGAAAAACTTCCCCTTTTGCCCAATTTCTGTGTCTGGCTCAGATTTTAATCCTCAAAATACTCAATGTATTCCTCCGGTTAAAATCTTCACCATCCTTGAACTTGAACAAAATTGAACGTTTTTCAAAGGTCTCATAATATGCTGATCAATTAATATCTCTGTTGACAAGTCATAAATATGGCTTAGGGTATTTTTTACGTAATAATAAATAATTATTGTATTTATCAGGCACGGTTATAAATATGTTTTAACATTTAATATACAATGGAGAATAAATAATGAACTTTGAAACAAAAGAGCAGGTTTTGGAAAAGATTATGGAACAAAAAAAACCCAAATGCCCTCACTGCAACCATGAAATGAGCCTGTGGGAAGTTCCGCCAATTAACTTTAGCGACGGGCTTGGATGGGGAGCTCCTTATCTTTATGTATGTTTTAATGATGAATGCCCTTTGTATAAAAAGGGTTGGAAAGATATAGAAGAACAAGTCGGACACCATGCTTCCTACAGATGTATGTGCTATCCGGGCGCAGATAAATTTGAGATTATGCCTGTATTCAGTCCTCATGGCGGTGAAGGTCAGATTATCGATGACCAGGTCCTTATGGAACAGGAAGTTCTTAAAGAGGCTATAAAGAAAGGGTTTTCAATCCTGGCCGGCTGTTATGTGGAAAAAGATGCTGTAACTGTAGTAAGAATGCTTTTAGACGCCACGGAACCGGCGAAAGTAAGATTAAAAGCAGCAGAAATGGTTGGTGATATCGGAGGGCTGGATGCAGTCGAACCGATCAGGAATGTCAAGTTTGGTAATAGACTTATTCAAGAAGAGGTTGATAAATCAATAAAAAAAATACACGAGAAGAACTTCACCAGAGAATGCCCTTTTTGCGCTGAAATAATTAAGAAAATGGCAAAAGTATGTAAACACTGCGGCAAAGATGTCGCCGGCCAGTAATATATAGACTTTCAGATAAATAATTTCACTGTGTTATCAGTCAAAATCCTCGACGACGTACACATCAGCACGACTTACTCAGATTTTTCCTTCTAGCCTTGTGAAATGAATTATCTGAAAGTCTATACGTCCGGCATTAAGGCAATCTTATAGTTTTATATATTGCGCTGAACATTTACATTCATTGAATCATATGATCTGAAAATAAGCTTTTCTTTTTCAATCTTTTTATCCGCCAAAGGAATTAGCTCCAATGAATCTGATTTCTCTTTTATTTCATCCTTTGATGGAATAGCATCTAACCCTTCGCCAAGCTTTTTGCCGGAAACAGTATCAAGCACTATCGCGGTTTTACCGTCTGAAACCACGGAAATAGGAATCTGATGACTTTCAAGCAGTCTTGAAGCAGCAATAATCTCCCTTTCCCTTGAGCCCAATGAAGCAGCAGCGCATTTTATTGCCATATATCTTGTGCCGGCAACTAAGACAACAATATCTATCTGCGATTTGTAAGGCTCGCCTGCAATAACAAGTTCGATATCAACATCGACCTCAATATCTTCCTTGGAAAATCCTTTTTTGTTAACCAAAAAGCGTTCAACATCTTGCCTGTTCGCCTCAGCGCCGATGTCCGGCACCAGTTCACCTTTAATAAAATCTGTAATCATTTCGTACGATTTTTTTACATCAGTCATAGTTATATAAACCTTTGGCATCCTTCATTCGCCAGTTTACACTTTTTTCGAAAAAGCGTGTGTTGTCGAATTGAATGCCGATGTAGAAACTGGAAATTTGAAATTTGAAATTAGGTAAGGCATCTACATCTATGTATTTTTTCCAATTTCCAATTTCTAGTTTCAAATTTCACTGCCAAAATACAAAATCAACAAAGTGTAAACTACTTTTGACTTATCGTGCAGGATGCCTTCATTTTCATATATAATCCCGTTTGCCATAAAAAATAAAGCAAAAGATCTCGAATCCGTATATTTTTTTCACGGCTTTCTAAACTTATCGTAACATTTTAGCTTTATGAAACAAAAACCGGCAGCGCATGAGCGGATATATTTTCAAAAAGCTGAAGCATTACAACTTATTAATATCATTGAATAAAATTGTCGATACTGCAAGAATTTTAAGATGAATGCATTTAACACCTTTATTAAACTTGACATTTTTGAAGTGAAGGATAAACATCTCTTATTTATTCAATGAGTAATTTTTATTAGATCAAATTTGTTAATCAATTAATATGATCATTTTTTTATTTGTAATATGAAACTTAGCTTAAAAGATATTGCACGGTGCCTTGATCTTCCAGCCAGTACTGTAGATCGTTGGATACGTCAGGGCAGAATACCGATACATAGAAGCGAAAATGTATGTATATTTAAAAAATCTATTATTGAAAAATGGGCATTTAATCACGGTTTGCCATTTTCTCCTCTGGATAAAGAAAAAGAAATATATAAAAAACAGACCCTCAAACTGGAAAATCTTATACCTGCAATGCAATTTGGTGGAGTTTTTCATGGTATTAAGGGAGATGATGTTGAATCAGTTCTTAAGTCGGCGGTGGATAAAGTGCCTGTTCTGCCAATAAATAAAGAAGGACTATATGAAAGGCTGCTCGAAAGAGAAGCTTTAACATCAACGGGCATAGGCAAGGGTGTTGCTATCCCTCATCCACGCGCTCCTCTGCCGGAAGAAATAGATAATCCTTTAATAACTACGTGTTTTCTTGAAAAGTCGATAGATTTTGAGGCAATTGATGACAGGCCGGTGTTTGTTATGTTTATTTTATTAAGCACATCTATAAAAAATCATCTCCATCTTCTTTCAAGGCTTGCTTTTTGTGTGCGCGATGACTCATTTGTCAAATTTTTGAGAACATATCCTGATAGTTCTTCGCTTTTATCGAAAATAGCTGACTGTGAAAATCTACTCGACAGAGATGACAATTAGGTATTGAAAATATGCGCATTTTAAGACTTTGGCGTCATCCTGGAAGCTGGACCATTTTTCGCCTGGACGACCGTCTTCTTCTCATCTTGATAGCCGTTATTGTAGGGACCTGTAGCGGGCTGGCGGCTATTGCGCTTAACCGGTCACTTATCGCCATGTTTGAATGGCTTCATAATTTTCGCCATTATTGGTGGTCATTTATTATACCTGCGGTTGGAGCGGCCCTTTCTGCGCTGTTTCTGGACAAAATAGTAAAAGAAGGCGCCGGACATGGTGTGCCTGAAGTGGTTTACAGCGTATCGCGTTATGGCGGCTTAATGAGATTTCGCTCAAGTTTTTCGCGCCTTATATCCAGTTGTCTTACCATAGGCAGCGGAGGTTCAGCAGGCCCTGAGGCTCCTGTGGTTATGAGTGGAGCAGCTATTGGTTCAAATATTGCAAAATTCTTTTTTTTAAATGACCGCCAGCGCATCACTATTGTAGGCTGCGGTGCTGCAGGTGCAATATCTTCTATTTTCAATGCCCCCATTGCAGGGATGGTCTTTTCTATTGAGGTTATTCTTGGGGAATGGAAATCTGTAAATATTGTTCCAATAGCAATTGCTTCTGTTGCAGGCACCGAGATAAGCAGAATACTACAAGGAAACCAGATTGCGTTCAGCCATCGTTTATTTAATATTCATCATTTAGATATTGTTGCCTGTATTGGTTTGGCAATAGTCTCGGCCGCTGCATCTTTACTTCTTACCCGCTTTCTGAGGTCAATGCATGGAGTTTCTAAAAAGGCCCCCTTCCCCATATGGATGCGCGCTGCTGCCGGGGGTTGTATGGTCGGCATAATCGGCATTTTTCTTCCAATTGTGCTTGGCGAGGGGTATCATTCTATCAGAACAATGATAGAAGGGGCATTTGCACAGGGGCTTGGCATTGTCGCCGTGGCTGCTTTTGCAAAAATTCTTGCGACCTCTTTAACTCTTGGCTGGGGAGGATCTGGCGGAATATTTGCCCCCTGTCTTGTTATCGGAAGTCTGGCGGGTCTGACTTATCACCGGGGACTTGTTTTACTTTGGCCTTCAGTTCCCTGGGTAAATGAAGGTTGCTTTGCTTTATTAGGGATGGCTGGACTTATTAGTGGAATGCTTCAAGCTCCGCTTACAGGGATATTTCTTATTATCGAAATTACAGGAAGCTATGAAGTAATTCTTCCTCTTATTATAGTCTCGGTTATTTCAACTACACTTTGCCACTATATTGAACCAGCTTCTTTTTACCTGAAAGAACTTATTGAAAAAGGTCAACTTTTAAGACCTGGTACAGATGCGAGAGTTCTATCTGACCTGAACGTTCGTGAGCTGCTTGAAAAGGATTGCATATCTGTAAAACAGAATGTGCTGCTCAGGGATTTTGTTAATATAATAAAAAAGTCTCACAGGAATTATTTTCCTGTTGAAGATGAGAATACCGGCAATTTTCTGGGAATGATTCATCTGGATGATATAAGGTCTTACCTATTCAACCCGCTGATGTACGATGCAGTCGTGTTAGGACAGATAATGGATACTGATGTTGAAGTTGTATATCTTGACGATGATCTGTCCAAGGTGCTGCGCAGAATGGATGCAAATCGGCTTTTTTCCATGCCGGTAATTGCAAACAAAAAATTTATAGGTATGATTTCAAAGGCTACTCTATTGGATAAATATCGCAAGGAATTGATGGTTCAGACAGGTTTTTAGAATAAGGGAATTAACATTATTTTAACCAATATATTATTTAAGGAGATGTGATGGATGCACAACTATTCCATATATTTAGGAATACTCCACTTGGTAGAGAGACTTTGCTGCAATCAATATACTTTTGCAAGAAAATAGGAGCCTCTCTGATTATTTACATTCCTGAGTTCACAAAGTTTTTGATGTATTTTGAAAATGATGTTGTCCAGATTGATCTTGATAGCTCTTATCTGACTTCACCGGAAACCGCTTTAAAACATGCAAAGGAACTGCTTGACCAGGGTAAAATCAAAGCAAGATTTTTGGACCCGAAGAATTTTACAGCATCAACACTTCCGGATATAGCGACAAATTTTGATTTTATGTGTTGTCCTCGAAGCATAAGCGATTTGTCTTCAAAGATTGGTTTAGGCTACATAGGACCCAGGGTCAGGCGTATTGTAAATTCCGCCAGGTTTCCGGTTCTTATAACCAGCCCTGTTTTTAAAAAATGGCGAAGCATTGCTGTATTCTTCGGTGGTTCGGCAAATGCAATAAATGCCTTGAAGCTTGGATTTCGTTTAAGCAGGGCATCTGAAATGCCGCTGAGCGTTTATACCCATATGGAAAATGTCTCAAGGGAATCGTATGAAGAGATAATCAAAAATGAAAATCTTGAGGAAGAAATGGATCGTTATGTGACTGAGTGGCATATATTTGAGAGCGGAAAGTTTGAAGAGAACATTTATGATGTGCCGCATGATGCCCTTGTGGTTATGGGAGCATACGGTCACAGCCTAATAAGAAACATTTTTTTTGGGGGCAAAATGGAGAAGATACAATCTACAATTACCAACAATCTTTTGATTGCAGGTCCGAACTATACATTAACCAGATGATACATGTTCAAGGTTGATCTTTCTTTTAAGCATGCTTGTCGCTGTCTTTTCAAACTGCTCAGTTACGTCTGATACAAAAAAACGGCACCTGCCTTTTTTACTCAACATATTATCGAGATTTTTATGCTTTTCCAAAAATGCCTTTACATTGTTCGCCACAGCAATAGAAGAGTCGATGATGTTTACCTTTTTTCCCATTTTTTTTTGAATAATATTTTTTAATAAAGGATAATGAGTACAGCCAAGAATAAGCGTATCTATCTGTCTGACTTTCAATGGATGCAGATATTTTTTAACAATCATATTTGTTTCGGGTTTTTTAAGCCAGCCTTCTTCAACCAGGGGGACAAGGAGTGGGCAGGCTCTTGAGTAAACCTTTGCTTGCGGATTCAGTTCCTTTATTTTTTTTTCATATATACCGCTTTTGACTGTTGCCCTGGTTCCAATGATTCCAATACATAATTTATGAGAAGTATTAATTGAAAGTTCAACTGCCGGCGTAATAACTTCGAATATCGGAACATCGAAATTTTCAGCCACGCTTTCCATTGCAACACTTGAAGCTGTATTGCATGCTATTACAATGACTTTTGCGCCCTTGCTTAAAAGAAACTCGGTATTTTCAAGAGCGTATTTCTTAACTGTTTCAGAACTTTTGGTTCCGTATGGCGTGCGGGCAGTATCTCCGAAGTATATGATATCATAACCGGGAAGATATTCCATTAACGCTTTTACAACTGTTAACCCGCCTATTCCTGAGTCAAATATTCCTATCATATCAACGACCTGACGCATTCCTGCACCAGATTATCAGGCACATCAGTTCGGATGCCCTGGCATGAATTAGCCATGATATGCCAGTTGTTTATATCAATCAGCACGCTTTTTATAAATGGCCATGCCTTGCACATGCGTGGTTTAACCGGATGTATGGTGCACAGATCATTCCAGAATATACAGTAACCGTCAGCGCCCTGTGCAAGCACCAGTTTACTTCCTGATTTCATGCAGTATTCTGCAACAAATTTCTTTGGATCCGTATTTATATAGGCTGCAATTTTTTCAATATCATCTGCTGTTACATATGTCCCTCCGAATCCTTTGCAGCAATCACCGCATTTTTTGCAAATAAATATATCTGAAGGTTTTATTGTATTAAATTGCATGCCGTGTTTCCATAGCTCTTTTTATGGTAAGCTGGTCAATATATTTCAGATCACTGCCTATCGGTATTCCTGAAGCAATACGAGTTGCTTTAACCGGATAATTTTCTAAATTTTGAGCAATATACGAGGCAGTAGCTTCGCCTTCAATTGTGGTGCTTGTTGCAAGAACGACTTCTTTTACATTATTATTTTTTATCCTTGATAACAGCTCGTTGAGCCTTATATCATCAGGCCCTATCCCGTCAATCGGAGACATAGCGCCCTGGAGAATATGATAAATCCCTTTAAAAGCTCCTGACTTTTCGATGGCCACCATATCGGCGGGCTGTTCCACCACACACAAGAATGAGCTGTTTCTTGTACTGTCCTTGCAAATATTGCAGATATCGCTATCGCTCAGGCCAAAACAGATGGAACATGATCTTATTTTTTTTCTGGTTTCCAGAATACTCAGGGAAAGCTGTTCAACCTCTTTTAGCGGAGAACGAATTATATGCATAGTGAGGCGTTCAGCGGTTTTTTCTCCTATCCCAGGAAGCCGGGAAATATTTTTAATCAGGTTCATGATTGATAATGGGTAGTGACTCATAATAGTTAGATGTCCAGTTAATTTATAATATTGAATTACATCCCAGGTATTTTAAGACCGCCGGTTAATTTGTTCATTTCTCCTGAGACCATTTCCTGTGATTTTAAAAGAGCGTCATTTACTGCGGCAAGTATCAAATCCTGAAGCATTTCAACATCATCAGGATCAACGACTTCTTTTTCTATTTGGATTGATAAGATCTGCTGCCTGCCATTTGCTACGATCTTAATCATACCTCCGCCGGCAGTTGCCTCAACCGTTTTATCTGCCAGATCTTCCTGCAGCCTAAGCATCTTGGCCTGAAGCTTCTGAGCCTGTTTCATCATATTTCCCATGCCTTTCATGAGTAAATACCTCCTGTACAAAATTTTGGAACCGTGAACCGTGAACCCCGGAACCGTGAACCGTTACATGATTTTTACATCAACAACTTTTCCGTTAAAAATTTCGATTGTATCTGTTACCAGAGGGTGACTCAATGCTTTTTGCTTCAAATCGTTGTTTTGATTTCCATCTGTTTTTGGTTTGTTTTTAGCCTTTATGGTCAGATTCATCTTTTCACCAAAAAATTTACTGCATATTTTTTTTATGATGGCAACATTTTTATCACGCTTTAGCATATTTATATTATAATCATTACCATGTACCTCAATTTCAATATTTTGTTCGGCAAGCTTTTTCAAGGAACAATTTGCCAGATTTGCAGCAAGAGAAGGATGTTTTTTTGATAAAATATCAAGGATTTTTTCCCATGTAATTTCAAGATGATCATCAGTATCACAAGAAGGAGGGCTGCTGTCTTCATTTAACCCATATGAATAATTTGGTTTTTCTGAAACACCTTTAAGATCCTCACCATCATTGTTGATAGTGTCGTCATATTCAGAAACCTCATTGTCAGCATGTATTTCAGAAACATCCTTTTTTAAATCATCAAGTTTTTCTATAAGTAAATCAATAGGCAGAGCAGGCTTTATCTGAGATAGCCGGATAAGGGCTATCTCAAGCGCCAGCTTTGGTTGGGCTGATAGTCTTATCGAAGCCTCTTCTTTGAAGAGAAGATCAAAAATCTGGTTCAAATAAGCTTCGGAAATATCCTTAACCTGATCTTGCATTAACTCTATTTCATGTGAAGGGAGATTTATCAGTTTGCTGATCTTCTTGCCCATCTTTACAACGAGCAGATTTCTGAAATGTTCAATGATGTCCGCATAAAATTTTTTCATTTCATATCCGCGGTCATAAATTTCATCCACTACATTAAGGACTTCCGGGATATCCTTTCGTAAAATTGCATTTGAAATATCAAAAATTATTTTTCTGTCGGCAACTCCCAGAATGTCTAATATGTTCTTGTAATTAATAGTTCCTTCCGAACAGGCCATTATCTGGTCGAGAAGGCTTAAGGCATCTCTAATGCTTCCCCCTGCTTCGCGGGCAATCAGCATCAGGCTTTCTTCAGTTATATCAATATGTTCCTTGGAACATATATCCTTCATATGATTTGAAATTGACTCGATATCAATGAGTTTGAAGTCGTGACGCTGGCACCTGGAAAGTATAGTTATGGGTATCTTATGGGGCTCGGTAGTTGCAAAAATAAACATTACATGTGATGGGGGTTCTTCTAAAGTTTTTAACAGAGCGTTAAATGCAGAGATGCTCAGCATATGGACTTCATCTATAATGTATATCTTGTTAGGGCTGTTAGCCGGCATGTAGTTTATATTTTCACGCAGACTTCTAATTTGTTCAACGCCGTTGTTCGATGCACCGTCAATTTCAAACACGTCAACCGCATTTCCTGAAGTAATTTCACGGCATGACCTGCATGTATTGCAAGGGACCGGGGTGGGGCCATCTTTGCAATTCATAGCCTTTGCCAATATTCGTGCTACAGTGGTTTTGCCGGTTCCTCTTGGTCCGGTAAAAAGGATTGCATGGGCGACCCGACTCGATTTAACAGCATTGGTTAAAGTTTGGGTGACATGGTTTTGCTTTATAACCTCGTCAAAGGTTTGGGGTCGATATTTACGAGCAAGTACAAGGTAGGACATATATTTTCCTGATTAATTAATGGCGGAGAGAGAGGGATTCGAACCCTCGGTGCCGCTTTTGGCAGCACACACGATTTCCAGTCGTGCTCCTTGAGCCAGCTCGGACATCTCTCCGCAAGATGGACAACAGCCAGATATGGTTTTAATTTCAGCTGTTATCCTATGTTAAAGTCAATTAAAGCTTATAAAAAATTGAAGATTGTCGATTTGCCTGCCCGCCATCGCACTCGCTATAACCAGATATGCGAAATTCAAGCGCTTGTGCTCAGGCGAGGCGGGCGGGTGGAATCGCTTTGCTCTGTCTTTTTGTTATAAAATTACCTGCCCGCCATAGCGAGCTCTACTCAATGCTCTTCGTCCTTTCATCGACTTGCTCAGGCGAGGCAGGCGGGATAGAATACCTTCAATCATCAATCATCAATCTTCAATCTGTGGCGGAGAGGGTGGGGTTCGAACCCACGATCCCGTATTAACAGGATACCGCTTTTCGAGAGCGGAGCCTTCAGCCGCTCGGCCACCTCTCCAATACCCAAAAAGTATAGGACCTTTGAAAAACGTGACATTTTTTCGTCAGGCAAGGAAGGCAAAAATTTTAGCCGGAGGAATACATTGAGTATTTCGAGGATTAAAATTTGAAGCCTGACACCGCATCACGGAAAAATAGCAGTTTTGCAAAGGTTTTAGTATAATTGGAGCAGGTAGGAGTCAATATATTTTTTGATTTGAACTGTCAATATGCTCTAAATAATTTAAGCGTCCAAAGTTCTGCCATCATGCCGGTCCCGGATCGGGGTCAGGGATGACGGATTCGGTATCCAGCTTCATTATGCTCTTGCAATTATTCTGGATTCCGGCTTTCGCCGGAATGACGTCACGATTAATTCATATTTTGCTTGAACAAGCTTATTCTTTTTAGTATTCACCTCTTTTTTATTTAATATCTGAAAACATTTTAATTTAGGCTCAAGCAAAGAGACCTTTGAAAAATGTTCAATTTTGTTCAAGTTCAAGGAAGGCGAAAATTTTAAATGCAGGAATACATTGAGTATTTCGAGGCTTAAAATTTGAGCCTGACGCCGAAATTGGGCAAAAGGGGACGTTTTGCAAAGGTCTCGTAAAGGAATTAATAAAATGGCTGAAGTCCTCCCTTTCAGAGGAATCTTATATAACCCGCGAAAAATTCGCAACTTGTCTGATGTAACAACTCCGCCTTATGATGTTATTTCAAAGCAGGGGCAGCATGATTTCTACGAACGACATCCACAAAACATTATAAGGCTGATATTAGGCAAAACAACTGAGAACGATAGCGTCAATAATAATTGTTATACCAGAGCATCTGACTTTTTAAAAAACTGGTTTTCAGAGAATATACTGGAACAGGACACAACGCCTGCATTTTATTTAACATCCATGGATTTTTCTTTAGAGAATAAAACCTTCACGCGTTATGGAATTATTGGTTTAGTTGCTCTGGAGCCATTTAAAAACGGTGTTATTGTTCCACATGAGAGTACATTTTCCAATGTTAAAATGGAAAGATTTGAACTTATGAAGTCGTGCCATGCCAATTTCAGCCCTATTTTTTCACTTTATTCAGATAGTAAAAACGAAATAATTGATAAATTAAAGGACCTGCCATTAAAGCAGACACCGGCAATAGAGTTTACTGATTATGATGGCTACAGGCAGAGGATGTGGCGCATAACCGATTTAGATTCCTGCAGATATATTTCCAGTGCAATGCAGAAGAAAAGACTTTTTATTGCTGATGGGCACCACCGTTATGAAACCGCCCTTGACTATAGAGACTGGATATCGAGCAGCGATCCGGATTTTAAGAAAGATCATCCGGCTAATTATGTAATGATGTATCTTAGCAGCATGGAAGCTCCCGGATTGATAATACTGCCTGCTCACCGCATGGTTAAAGGCTTGAAAAGTTCAATAGCAGCATCTTTTATTAACAAAGCAGAGAATTATTTTGATATTTCGACAATTCCTTTTAGGGACAGTGATTTCGAAAGAGCTCGGGCTGAATTTATAGCAATTCTTAAATCAAATGCTTCAAAAAACATTATCGGGGTCTTAATGAAAGGCTCTATGAAATTTTATCTGCTGACGCTTAAATCAGGTGTGATGGAGCAGGTGTTTTCCAACGAACTTCCAGAAGCATTAAAATATCTTGATGTTACCATTCTGACCCATCTGATTTTTATAGAGATATTTGGTTTTGATAATTCTAAGTTAGATAACGAAAATATAATCACGTATTCCAGCAGTGAAAAACGAGCTGTTGAAGCGGCTCTTTCCGGCGAATGTGATGCTTCTTTTATTCTTAATCCAACAAAGATTGAGCAGGTGCGCGATATTGCAAATAAGGGCCTTATAATGCCAAGGAAATCGACATATTTTTATCCAAAAGTTATAACTGGTCTTGTTATGAATAAACTAAGTCGTGCCTGAACGGAAAGCCATGTTCAGGCAAAATCCGAATACCAAATTAAGTAGGGGCACGGCGCGCCGTGCCCCTACCACTCGACCAATTTCCCACTCGACCACTCGACCAATTTACGGCAGAAACATTTGCTTTACTTCGTCGGTGTATGAACTGTCTTCATGGTAGATTATCAGAGGAGAAGCTATTGTTACGCCCGGCCGACCTCCTTTAATTCCTTCGACAAGAATCAGCTTTGCATCTGAATTTTTGTTAGAATGAATAGAGCGAAGGAACTTCGGCTCAATATCGAAAGAGCGCATTTGTGTAATAATATCAGTTAGACGCTCTGAGGAATAAATTGTTACAAATCTTCCTGAGGTGCGCAGCATCCTGCGAGCGGTTTCAATAATGTCGAAAAGTGTAGCCTTGATTTCATGTCTGGCAACCGCTCTTTGCTGATCAGGGTTCATTCTTCCGGATGAAATCTTCCGGTATGGAGGATTGCTGACGACCATATCAACCGGCTCTGAAATCATATTATAATTCAGCTCTTTCATATCTCGGCAAAGAATACTAATCTGATTTTCCATATTATTCGATCTAACATTTATAGTTGCAATATCAGCGAGTTCTTTCTGTACCTCAATCCCATAAACTGTTAGTTCCGGATTACGGTACGCCATTATCAGAGGGATAATGCCGCAGCCTGTTCCCAGATCAAGAATCCTGCCGCCCGGACACTTGCCGGCATGACAGGCTAATAAAACAGCATCTATGGAAAAACGGTAACCAGACCTGTTTTGCTTAACCTTTATATTACCATTGAAAAAAGTATCCGTAGAAAAATCTTTCATTAAACTATATACTTCCAATTTTAAATTTTATTTCTTCAATCAGTTCTTTTCCTGCTGAAATATTTATCTTTGTTAATATATCGTTTTTAAAAAACTGGAGCTGTTGTATCCAACTCGAACTTGTAACATTTACAAGAAGAATTTTTCCTTTTAATGCAAAAGGTTGAGCATTTTCCGCAACGGACTTTCCTACCGTACTATTCCATATGCTGCAGGCATTTTCCAAGTCCTCACCAGTATCGTGGCGATAGGTTTTTAAGATTTTATTTATAATGCTGCTTATGTGCTCAAATTCTTTTAAGTCATTTTTATTTGATTTCATAATGTTGATAAATATTTTTAAATTGGATTAAGTGTCAAGAAAAAGTCTTGAGCATAAATATTGTTTGAATAATCCAATACCCTTGATTTTCACATAACATTTTGTTTTTTGCTTGACTTGAAATATCAGGCAACTTATATATATTGATATATTGCAAAAATATAAAATATTTGTTGATAGATATTTTTACAAAGACTTAAGGTCAAGTCATCATAAAAAGATTAAATTAAATTTACAGGAAAAAAACTATGAGCTGGGATTGGGAAAAACTTAAACAGCAGCAACAGAGGTCTGGCGGAGGCGGAAGCGGGTTTCCTCCGCAGGTTGATGAAATTCTTAAAAACATCAAACAGTTCAAATTCCCGGGCGGCCCGATTTTAATTATTATTTTGATAGCTCTGTTTTTCGGCTCATCTACATTTTTTACGGTGGGGGTTGATGAGGTCGGAGTTATTCAGCGATTTGGTAAATATATTCGTATTTGTCAGCCAGGTCTTAATTTCAAGTTGCCTGCTGGAATTGAGAAAGTAACAAAGGTCAAGGTAAAACGTGTTTACAAAGAAGAGTTTGGCTTCCAGTCCCCGACGGATGAAGCCAGAAAATTTTCTGCATCCGGCGACACTGAAAATAAGAATGTATCTCTTATGCTTACAGGTGATCTTAATGTCGGCGTAGTGCCTTGGATTGTTCAGTACAGGGTAAAAGATCCTTATAATTATTTGTTTAAGGTTCGAGATGCCCGCAAGTTGCTTATAGATATGTCCGAATCCTCTATGCGGCTTGTAGTTGGAGATAGAAGCATTAATGAGGTCATAACAAAGCGGCAAGAAATAGCCGTTGAAGCTCAACAGTTACTGCAGGAAGAGATGAACAAGTCGGAAACAGGTATAGATATTGTAACCATAGAGATGAAAAAGACAAATGTTCCTGAAGCGGTACAATCCTCATTTAATGCAGTAAATCAGGCTGTACAGGAAAAAGAAAAATTGATCTATCAGGCAAAAGAAGATTATAACAAGGCAATCCCGCAGGCAAGAGGTGAGGCGGAGAGAACCATCAAGGCGGCTGAAGGATATTCCCTTGATCGGGTTAACCGTGCCAAGGGTGATGCTTCAAGATTCGTTGCCTTTTATCAGGAGTATGTTAAGGCAAAGGATGTTACAAAGAGGCGGCTATACCTTGAAACTCTAAAAGATCTTTTCCCAAAGCTCGGTCATAAGTATATAATAGATGCTGAACAGAAAAATTTATTACCTTTACTTAACCTTGGTAAAAACGGTGTAGAAAAATGAAATATAAAGGTATTATTCTCATAATTGCTGTAATCGCGTGTCTGCTTGTTTTTGCTTCAGCTTATGTTGTGGATGAGACAGAACAGGTTGTTGTTACACAGTTCGGAAAAGTAATGGGCAAG
>VMSQ01000163.1 GCA_013792055.1 Desulfobacteraceae bacterium | reverse complement strand
AGACTTTAAAATAACGATAGGTGTATTTGAAGTTGGATCAATTGTCAGTCCCGCTATGCTAACTTTAAGCAGCATAACTTTGTTCTCCTTCCGAAGCAAAAAGTGTTGCTTCCATTTGAACTGGTTTTCCCCAGAGTGAATGGGAATATGCTTTTTCAATTTTCACGTTCACTATTTTCCCTTTTAATATTTTATCGCGTGGAATAGTATCCTCAAGCTGGATAAAGTTTACTACCTTGTTAGTTGCGGTACGTCCTGACCACTGAATGTATTGACATTTTCTTTGAGTATCACTATCTACCTTTTTTTTACTTAAACCCTCAACAAGGATCAACTCATTTGATCCAACCAGCTCACTGTTTTTTTTAGTTGTAAAATATTCCTGCAAATCCAGCAGGATTTGCAATCTTTCTTTATTTTCCTGCTCTGTAATTTTGTCTGTAAAACGGGCTGCCGGTGCATTGGGTCTATCAGAATACTTAAATGCAAAAATACCATCAAATTCAACTTGTTTTATTAAATCCAAAGTTTCTTCAAAATCGACTATAGTCTCCCCTGGAAAACCAACAATGATATCAGAAGTAATAGCTATGCCTGGACAATTATTTCGCAGTTTCTCTATTTTTTCAAGATACAGCTCTCTGGTGTATTTCCTGTTCATTCTTTTTAAAATTCTGTTTGATCCGGACTGTACAGGCAAATGTATATGATTGCACAGCTTATCAAGGTCATTGAAAGCACTAATAAGATCATCTGAAAGGTCTTTTGGATGAGAAGTGGTAAACCTGATTCTAAAAAGTCCATCTATTTCATTAACTAAAGCTAAAAGTTGTGGGAATGATGTCAGTTTTTCCTTTTTGCCATAGCTGTTTACATTCTGACCAAGAAGAGTAACCTCTCGAACACCGCTTTTAACAAGACCTTTAACTTCTTTTACTATGCTCTCAGGGAGCCTGCTCGTTTCTCTACCCCTAACATGCGGGACTACACAATAAGTGCAAAAATTGTCACAGCCCCTCATAATTGTCACAAAGCTTGTGGCTTTTGGATCAGTTCTATCCAATGGCGATTCTATTACAGATTCAAACTCCTCTATGATTTCTGACATTTCAACATCGACTATGCTGCATCTTTCTGCTTCTATTTTTTGTATAAGATACGGCAAGCGGCATATAGCATGTGTCCCGAAAATCAAATCCACATGCGGCATACGTTCCAGGATCCTTTCCCCTTCCTGTTGCGCCACGCAACCGCCAACACCTATAATAAGGCCTGGTTTTTTTCTTTTAAGACCTGCAATACGTCCTAAAAAACTAAAAACTTTCTGCTCAGCCTTTTCCCTGATTGCGCATGTATTAACAATAATAAGATCTGCAAATTCAATGGACGAATTCATCTTGTATCCTAAGGGAGTTAATATCTTTGCAATCTGTTCGGAGTCATAAACATTCATCTGACATCCGATGGTATTTATGTAAAGACATTTTGTCTTCATTAATTAACGTCTCGAAATTCTACAACTTATTTATATTATAACTCTTTTAGCAGCATCTCGTGCGTACTACATACCTGGAATGTTGGAATAATGGAATAGCGGGTAGAAGGAAAAAATCAATTTCTTATTCCTCTAAACCCATCATTCCACTGTTCCATTCTTCCAATATTCCAATTGGGGCGAAGCCCCTAAGGTCTATCAAGCGCCTTCCCATGCATGGTAATCTTTTTGATATCCTGAAGCTCTATTTTGACATTTGCGAAAGAAGATATACCATAGCAAATTTTGCCCTTATCTACTATGATCTCAAGAGCTTTTCCATCCTTTAAATTTACTTTTGCCTTGACATGATCATCCTGCAAAATAAGTAAAACTGAGTCTATCTTGCCAAAATCAATCGATATCTCTGCCCTGCCCAATTTGCCGATAAAATAAGTCTGACCTTCAAATGAAAACTTTTCAAGGTCCATTGAAACATCAGCCTGGTCCACAAGAGATACAGCGTAGTTTTTTTCAGGCTCAGGGATATCAATGACTCCTCTTTCTCCAATATCGCCCATTCCAACTATAAAAAACCAAATAAAAATAACAAGACCAAAATACCAACCTTTTTTCATTAGTACCCCCTTACATCTATAGCGCTCATATAGATTTTCAGATAATTAATTTCACAAGGCCAGAAGGAGGAAGGCGTATTAGTTATACGTCGACGACTGATAACACAGTGAAATTATTTATCTGAAAATCTATACTTCTTCAATCATGATATTATGTTGAAGGTCCTGTAAAATCATCTCAACATCATCTTCACAGCCAGGAGCAATGTGGAACATAACAACACCTGAATCAGAATCCAGAGTAGTTAACATTGCAATTCCATCATATGCCTCAAAAATAAATTTCAGAAAGCATATTTCTTTTCGTTCAATTCGGTAATATTTTTTTATTGTCTCCAAAGATTATCCTAATAAACAAGATTTTAATATAAATAATTTAAACCTAAGTTGAGCGATTTTTTGCGAAGAAATGTGCCGAGATCTTGATGCAGCATGGCTTGCGAAAAGCGTAGGCATACCAATGGATATGTCGAGACTTTTCGCAAGTCCTTGATGCGCAAGAGATTGGTGCAGATCGAGTAAAAAATCGCTTAATTTAGGTTAAACTACCATCATTTGTTATTTTTTTTCAACAAAAAAATCGAATCATATTGTCCGAAACCACAATACAGGCTATACTTTATTTATGAAAAAAGACTGGCAAATTCTTCAACCGGATATTAGTTCTGTAAGAAAAATCAGTAAAGCTCTTA
The DNA here is from genome assembly GCA_013792055.1 of Desulfobacteraceae bacterium. Lineage (GTDB taxonomy): Bacteria > Desulfobacterota > Desulfobacteria > Desulfobacterales > ETH-SRB1 > B13-G4. The sequence goes on along the minus strand of VMSQ01000163.1, from coordinate 1,710 downwards.
AATGCAATCCAATCATAGCAAGCATCCTGGTTAATCGAAACATTGTCTCTGTTGAGGATGCCTTTGATTTTCTTAACCCCTCATTTAACAATATGCGCTCTCCGTTTTCAATAAAAGGAATGCACACCTCTGTTCGTCGTATTTTTTCCGCAATAATAAATAATGAAAAAATTTTAATCTTCGGCGATTATGATGCTGATGGAATCACTGCAACGGCTGTGCTTTTAGAGTTCTTTAGTTATATAGGAGCAAATGTATATTACTATATCCCGCACAGAACAAAAGAAGGATACGGTCTGCAAAAAAACCATATTATAGATTATGCGCTGCCAAAAGGGATAAGCCTTATAATAACCGTAGACTGCGGATCAAACAGTTATGATGCTGTGAAATCGGCAAAACATAATGGAATCGATGTAATTATAACGGATCATCACAGAATAACAGACAGACCGCCTCATGCATTTGCTGTTGTAAACCCCAAACGCATTGATTGCACTTCAGGTCTTGATAACCTCGCAGGAGTTGGTGTCGCTTTTTACCTTCTTATCTGCCTTAGAAAACACCTGCGTGACAACGGCTTCTGGCATAAACTAGCGGAACCCAATTTAAAAAATCTTTGCGATCTTGTAGCCCTTGGAACCATTGCTGATATGGTTCCTCTTGTTGATGAAAACCGCATATTAGTTAATGCGGGACTTAAAAAAATCTACACAGGTGAACGGAATGGGATGAAAGCATTGATTGAAGAATGCAAATTAAAAGGCCCATTAACAGATACGGATGATATTGCTTTCAAGCTGGTGCCAAGGTTAAATGCACCAGGCAGAATAGACCATGCAAAAAGCGCAGTTGAACTTTTAACTACAAAACGCCTTGACATAGCGAGACAAATTGCTCAAACACTCAACAAACTTAATACCCAAAGACAAGTTATCGAAAAAAAACTAACTGATAATATCCTATTATATTTAAATAAAAATCCTCATCTGCTACAAAAAAAAACGCTCGTATTGTCTAATCAAGGATGGCATGAAGGAATTCTTGGAATAGTTGCATCCAGGCTTGCAAATTTTTTCTTTCGGCCTGTTGTACTTATTTCAACAAAAGATGGTATTGGTAAGGGTTCTGCCAGAAGTGTACCTGGATTTGACCTATACGACGGGCTTATGAATTGTTCGAGCGATCTTGAAAATTTTGGCGGGCATTCAATGGCTGCAGGTCTAAAAATAAAAAATGAAAATATAAATCTTTTTCAAGAAAATTTTGAAAAAGTTATGAGGAATATGACAAAAAAGATAAATCTTGAGCCAATAATTACAATTGATTACGAACTTAACTTAGATGATATTTCAGATACGCTGATTGATAACCTTGAAGCCTTAAAGCCTTTTGGGTCGGGAAACCACGAACCTCTTTTTACGGCTAAAAACATTAAAGTTTTATCTTCTAAAATTGTTGGCGAAAACCATAGAAGCATGCTTTTAAAGCAGAATTCATCCAGCAAAGGAAGCGGCTTAAATGCAATTTATTTCAACATTGATAAAAGTAAATCATTAAATAACGGATTTGATGAAATTGCATTCAGACTGCGCTGGAATTACTGGAATGGCACAAAAAAAGCACAAATTATTATTGAAGAAACTTAACTGCTCAGGTTCACGGTTCAAGGTTAAAAGCCGACTAACCCTGAAGCTGATCAACCAGATT
>VMSQ01000197.1 GCA_013792055.1 Desulfobacteraceae bacterium | reverse complement strand
CTTAAACCCCGCAGTTAGCGCAATTTGCCTTTTATTAATAGGCGTTTAATGATGAAGCATGATCCAATGGTCAAAAAGGAGATATCATCATGCTTCATCGTTATATCAACCATTTTGTTGAATATTGTCAACTGGCAGATTTCTCAGTACGTTCCATCCAGGCTTTAACCGCCCGGCTAAATGAATTCGAAACCTACCTGAAATCTCAAAAAATCCAGTCTGTTAAAAAGATTGCTTACCTACGTCTGGTAGATTTTGTAGCCGACTATAAAGACCCCTCAATACATGTAAGAAAATCTCGTGTCTGGACGCTCAGACAATTTTACCACTTTCTGACACTCCATCGGCATGTGCCGCAAAATATCGCTCTCAAACTCCCATATCCGAAAATTGAAAAGACAGTACCGCAGTTTCTGACAATTGATGAATACAATCGCCTGATCCGCCACTTCAGCCGAAAGGCTCAGGATATTTTGGAACTGAGAAACCTCATTATCATCATGCTTTTGGGCATACTTGGGCTGCGAACATCGACCCTGATCGCTATAAATATTGAAGATATCGATTTAACCTGCGGGCTGATATGGATCAGGGAAAAGGGCCGACGCCGGCGCAATCTGATTTTGCCTCACAGTCTTTGTAAAATTATCCACAAGTATTTGCAACTACGACAGCGTAAAAAAGGGCCGTTTCTCATATCCAAGCGTAAAAAACGCATTTCACAGCGAACCTTGCAAGATATCTTCCGCACCGCCGCCGATCAAAACGGCATCGATAAAAAGCTCCACGCCCGGCTCTTTCGGCATACGGCAGCAACCCATCTTAACAAGGTGGCCGGTGTCGAGATAACGCAGCATGTGCTTGGCCACAGCCGGAGGGCGAATACGTTAAAATACGCACACCTGAATCCCGATAAATATGCTGTTTATATGAAACAACACCCTTTTATGCAAAAGGAGGCACTATGATTGCCCTTATAGACCACTATCAAAAAGAACTTTTAAAGGTTAACGGCTTTGCTGAATCAACCGTTGAAACATATACAATCAGCATCAAAGCCTTTTGCAGTTTTGCTAAAAATGAACTTAAAACCAATCCGGTTAACATCAGCGGTCCACAACTGCTAAAATGGATCTTGTATCTTAAAAATACCGGTATCGGACACAGCCGAATCGAAAACCATCATTATGCGCTAAAAAGCTTTTTTGCGTTCGTGAAAAAAACCGGCATAATCAATACCAATCCCGCCGAAGCCCTGCCTCTTTTGATCACCCGCAGGCGGCAGGTCACAAACCCCATATCAACCCAAGACGCCTTTAAACTGCTCGATTCTTTTGATCAAAGCTCCTGGCATGGTCTGCGAAATTATACCATGGTCTCTGTGTTCTGGGCGCTGGGCTTAAGAACCAGTGAATTGACCGGATTGAAAGTGCGCAGCTTTGAAACCGGTCACGGAAAACGCATCGGCCTGTTGCTGGTTCGTGGCAAGAACAAAAAGCAACGCGCACTGTTTATCGCAGATCGACTCTTCGACCAACTTCTACGTTATCTTGCACACTCCAAAACACCCAGGGAAAAATTATCGCCTCTGTTCCCGGCAGACACCAAAACAACAGCTATCTCAAACGATCGTGTGCAGCGCATTGTCAAAAATCAGGCAAAAAAGGCCGGTATTGCGACCAGCGTTACACCACGGGTACTCAGGCACTCTTTTGCCACAGAGATGTATCACCAGGATGTCCCTCTATCCGATATACAGGTGATGATGGGGCACGACTCCATTGCCGATACTTCCATCTATATCCACGTATCGGATAAACTGAAACAACTGGCACTCGACAGCATACTAATCTCAAGGAGGTTCTCATGGCAGTAGCCCCCGATAATTTCTTTAGGCACATCGATGACTTTTTCGATTACCGCAGGGAAATCTATGAAATCAGCGAGCAAACTTTTAAGAGCAATCGTGTTGATCTGGGTCTGTTTAAAAACTTTATCTGCTCGCAGAACGTAAAAACTATAGATGGACCGGCGGTGATAAACTACCAGTACTATCTGAAAAAACAGCGTCAAAATTGCGGCGCCTCAATCAACCGCAAGATTTTTGCCCTCAGAAGCTATGGAAACTTTTTAAAGCTGTATGATCTCCCCTGCGTCGATGCGCTGCCGTTTTATGACGTTCTGAAAATACGGCAGGGTTATCGCAAACGACCAAGTGCCTTAACACCGCAACAGATCAGCCTTTTGTTTAAAGACATCGAGACCAATACGATCCTGGGCATCCGCGACTACGCCATTTATGCCTTAATGTATCAACTCGGCTTGAGGGTCGGTGAGGTCCATGCGCTTAACCTTGCAAATCTAGATTTTGAAAACAGCAAGGTCAATGTTCTCGGTAAAGGCCAAAAGCCGCGCACCTTGCATATGAATGACGAGCTAATAGAAATCTTATGCCAATACATGGCAGTGCGCGAGCTGTTTTGTAACAGTTGGCTCACACCGGCGTTGTTTGTCTCAAAAAAGGGTAACCGTCTGGCAATACGCACCATGGAAGATAATTTTAAAAAGATCCTGCTTTGCTCTTCTTTAAACGTTCCTTTTAATGTTACATGCCATACCCTGCGACACAGTATGGCTTCTCATCTTAACGATAAAGAGGTTGATATCCTGGTCATACAGAGCATTCTCGGTCATTCTTCTACTCGAAGCACTGAACCCTATATCCACCCTTCTGCCGACAGAATCCGAAAGGCAATGGAGAAACTGCCTGGTGTTAAATTTGTCAAAGAACTGTTAAGAAAAGGAGAATTGAATTTGCGCTTCCAAAAACCATTTAGATCGAAAAGAGAATAGTACTTCTTCTATATCATTTACTTCTATTTGTTTTCTTATTAACTGTTTTCTATAACGGGACAGGAAAAGTGTTTGCAAATTATCTTTTACTATCATTACTGAAAATGATTTTCTTGAAATGTTCGTAATATTAATGCAGAATACAAAAAAATAACTTCTTCTCGTCATGTTTTATCAAAAAACGCCATCCTAATTGCGCCTAACTTTGTATCTTACTGCGGGGTTCGGACCGATAACCGATTTGGCTGTTTTGTAGCCAAATCCGCGTTTATTGAATTGTTAGCTTTTTTTTATACCTATTCACTGTGATCTCTTTCATAAATTTCTTGATGTCGCAGGACATCAAAGAATGTATCCTCTTCTGTGGGAGTAATAACCAATTTACCTCCTTCAAGAACTTCAGTCTTCTCGTGAGTTATCTTGTCGTATTGATCTTCCGAAAAGTAAGTTCTCTCTATCGGAGTCAAATGTGGTGGTACCCCTGAACAGCTATATATTGTTCGGATATGTTTTTTTAATTTGCTATCAGATGTCTTAGAAAATGTTGCGTCTTTTTGTATTAAAAAAAAGAAACTCTTATTGTATAAGACGCTAATTTTTTCCTTGTTGAATTCATAATGCCATTCGTTACTCAATCCATATTCTGCATTATTTATTGACCATTTATCATTAGGAGCACTCGATAATGATTCAATACAATTCTCTCGTACATCTTTGATAGCGTCATCTAATTTATTATTTTCCTCGCACCCCAAAATAAACAACACAAGAAAGAAAAGTGTTAAATATATTGACATTTTTGGGCAGTACGCCTTTTGGACTGGAGATAAATAACTTTCAGTTTTATGAAATAGAAAATATTCTTTCATATTCTTATCCATTATTTTCTTGCTCGCAATTACCAGACAGCGAAAACATCAGGTTACAGAAGGTCTGGTAAATTGTGGTATTATTAGACTTTGTTCATTAAATGAATATATCCATGCATCCGCCGCGGATATTCTAATGTAAATTTTTGAGTTTCTGTTTCCCAGGTGACAAAAGGATATTTTGATGAAGTTGGATTGCCAATAAATTCAACAAGCCTTTTTTCAAGTTTTTTTAATTCAATTTCGGCAACCATTTTATTTTGAATCATTTGAAAAGTAAGACGAATCAATTTATTTTCTTTAAACCATAGATAGGCGGAAGTACCAAACATTGAATTAGCACCAGCTTTGGTATCGAGAAT
>VMSQ01000275.1 GCA_013792055.1 Desulfobacteraceae bacterium | reverse complement strand
CAGATAAATAATTTCACTGTGTTATCAGTCGTCGACGTATAACTAATACGCCTTCCTCCTTCTGGCCTTGTGAAATTAAATATCTGAAAGTCTATAGCTACTCAGGTGTATAGACTGAGGGCTGAAGCGGATATATTCTTAAAAATCTAAGCCGTTACAAGTTTTTTAAATTTCTGTAGTTTCAATTTCTTTGTGTTCTTCGTGCTTTGTGGTGAAAAAAAATATGAAATCAATAAATTTAATAAAACCATATTTTTTCGAAAAACGATTTCTAATTTTTTTCGGTCTTGCATGTCTGATAATTGTCGATTTTCTTCAGCTATTTATTCCCAGAATCATAAAATGGGCTGTTGATGACATTACAGCTTTCAAAGTCGATTCAATAACTCTTTTATATTATGCCCTTTATATAGTTGGCATAGCCATTTTGATTGGATTGTTCAGGTATGGATGGCGGCGTTGCCTTATAGGCACGTCAAGGAGAGTGGAAGAGGGCCTGAGGAACAGGCTTTTTGCCCATATTCAAACACTGTCCGCTTCTTTTTTCGATAAAGTCAAGACCGGAGATATTATGGCTCATGCAACTAATGATATCCAGCATGTCCGAATGGCGACCGGTATGGGAATAGTAGCTCTTACAGACTCAATTGTGCTTGGCTCAGCCGCTATAGGCTTTATGGCATACATTAATATCAAACTGACATTATTTGTACTGATTCCTATGCCGATGATTATTCTTGGTGCGCGCTTTTTCAGCAAAAAAATGCACCGCCTATATCAGGAAGTTCAGGGGACATTTTCTGATCTGACAGAGGTTGTGAGAGAAAGATTTGCAGGTATCCGCATTATAAAAGCATATAACAGGGAAAAGGATGAGAGAGCCAGATTGGCAAAAATATCAAAGGATTATATAAACAGCAATCTCAGGCTTGTAAGAATAACCGGGTCTTTTTTTCCGATGATGCTCCTTTTTTCAAATATTAGTCTTGCAATAGTTCTTTATCTTGGGGGGCGACAAACCATAGATCTAACGATTACTCCGGGAGATTTTGTGGCGTTCATAAGCTATCTTGGCATTCTGACATGGCCGATGATGGCTATGGGTTGGGTCGTGAACCTTCTTCAGCGGGGGAGGGCATCATTAGATAGAATTGACAAGATTTTACAGAGAAGGCCCGAGATTGATGATTTTTCCGGTGCAGAACATCTTGAACTCGTACAGGGAAATATTGTTTTTGAAAACGTCACATTTTCGTATGGTCATGATAAAGAGCCTGTACTTGCCGGAATTGATATAAAACTGGATAAGGGAAAGGTCTTGGGCATTGTGGGAGCTCCCGGAAGCGGTAAAACAACCTTTGCAAACCTTATCCCAAGACTCTTTGATATAACAGGCGGCAGGATAACATTAGACGAAAAAGATATCCGTAAAATTCTGCTTAAGGATCTCAGGGCACAGATTTCTTTTATGCCCCAGGAACCGTTTTTATTTGCAGGTACGATCAGGGAAAATATTTTATTAGGCAATAAGGAAGCAGATGAAAAGGAATTGGTTAAAGCTGTTAAGGAAGCATCTTTGTATAGTACAATAAAATCCTTTCCCGATGGTTTTGAAACAATAATAGGAGAAAAAGGAGTAATTCTTTCCGGAGGACAGAAACAGCGCATAGCGCTTGCCCGTGCGCTTTTGCGAGACAACCCCATTCTAATCCTTGATGACCCTGTCAGTCAGGTGGATATGGAAACCGGAAGCGCCATCATAAACACCATAAAATCATTTGCGGGCGTAAAGACAATAATAATTATATCACACAGGCTTTCAGCAGTTCAATTTGCTGATCAAATAGTCGTACTGGATAGCGGACGAATTATAGAATCAGGTACGCATGAGCAATTGATGAAAAATGACAGATACTACGCAAAGACATTCCGTCTGCAGGAAATAGAAGAGGAGCTTGATGCATACTGATTACGGATATTTTGAGGAAAAGCAGCTTGGGAAGCCTTATGATATAAAGATGTTAAGAAGGCTTTATCCTTTTGCCAGACCGTATAGACTGCTTTTCATTTTATCAATATGTCTTGTTATTCTTATTACCCTGCTGGACTTGTCCCTTCCGTATATCACCAAAATAGCAATAGACAGGTATATTGTCCCAAAAATTAAAACAGAATACGCTGGTGAAGTTCATAATAAAAAAGATAAAGTCAGATTCCTGGAGGCAGATATAACCGACCCGGAAATCAAAGCAATTGTAAACAAATATTCAGATCAATTCAAGATTTCAGGATCATTTGCTTTAATATCATTTGATGACCTGTCAGGACTGGATAAAGAAGATCTTTCGATATTGCGAAAAGACGATTTGGCCGGATTAAGTTTTATAACCGCCATTTTCGTCGGATTAATTCTTGTTAATTTTGTGCTCAATTTTTTGCATGTAATATTAATGGAATACACAGGTCAGAACATAATGCATGATTTAAGGGTCCGTCTTTTTGCACATATCCAGGATTTGTCTATTGCCTTCTTTAATAAGAATCCAGTCGGCCGCCTTGTGACAAGAGTTACCAATGATATTCAGAACATGAACGAGCTGTTTACCTCGGTTGTTTCTTTTGTTTTCAAGGACATGTTTCTTCTTTTCGGCATTATGTTTGTTCTCATCAGTATTAACTGGAAACTGGCTCTGATTTCTTTTGTAGTATTGCCTTTTGTCCTGTACGCATCATTATATTTTTCAAGCAGAGCCAGAGATGTATTCAGGGTTCTTAGGATAAAAGTGGCTGAAATAAATACCAAATTTTCGGAAACAGTCGTGGGCATAAAAGTTATTCAGCTCTTTTTACGTGAGAAGGACAACTACCTTGATTTTAAAAAGCTTAATCATGAAGATTACCTCGCAGGCATGAAACAGGTGCAAATTTTTGCGGTATTTATGCCTGTGGTTGAACTTCTAGGCGCTGTAGCTATAGCTGTTGTTATTTTTTACGGAGGAGGCGGGGTGCTGGCCGGCAGCATAAGCCTGGGAGCTCTTGTTGCTTTTATTGCCTATATGAAGATGTTTTTCAGGCCTATAAGAGATATAGCAGAAAAGTACAATATCCTGCAAAATGCTATGGCATCGGCTGAAAGAATATTTTTGATATTTGACAACAAAGACAGGCTGCTGCAACCAAAAAATGATCCTGAATACAGGTTGCCTGTGATAGACAAAATCGACGAAATTAAAATGGAAGATGTGTCTTTCAATTATGTTTTGGACGAACCTGTTTTAAAAAATATTTCATTTAAAATAAATGCCGGCAAAACAATAGCAATTGTAGGGCGGACTGGTTCGGGCAAGACAACTCTGATTAACCTTATTACCAGATTTTATGATCCGACATCAGGGAGAGTCCTTATAAATAACGTAGATATAAAAAATTATGAAAAATCGATTCTCAGGGCAAAAATAGCTCTTGTGATGCAGGAACCTTTTCTGTTTTCAGGAACTATACGAGAAAATATAGGGCAGGGTAACAGCAATATATCAGAAAAAGAAATGGAATATATTTTGGAAGCTTCAAACTGCAAAAGTTTTATAAAAAAATTCCCGGAAGGTCTTGATGCCGTAATTTCCGAAGGTGGAGCGTCAATTTCCAGTGGTGAACGGCAGCTTATATCAATCGCCAGAGCTTTTGCCCGTAATCCGGAGCTTATTATACTTGATGAGGCAACTTCATATATTGATTCGGAGACAGAACAAAAGATTCAAGAGGCTCTTTTAAACCTTATGAAAAGCAGAACGTCTATTATTATAGCTCACAGGCTTACGACAGCACGCAATGCCGACAGAATTATAGTGATAAGCAAAGGACGGATAATTGAGACAGGTACTCATATTGAATTGATGAGAAAAAGAGGATTTTATTTTAGATTAAGTCAGCTTCAGGGATGATGTATCAGAAATTTTAAAACTGTTGTCTCCTCCATCATGACCCAAAAAGGTTCGGCGGCAATCATACCACCGAACCCTTTTGCCGCCTACTGCCCACTGCTTACTTCGTTTCTACTATCCCCCCGTATCCTTGGTCGTATGGCACACAAAACAGCCGGAGGTATTTGAGACACTCCCAGCAATCATCCCGCTATAATCCCACCTGAGCATGTCCGGATAATTAGTGCCATGGGCCGCATGGCAGGAAAGGCACGTAACAACGTCTGTTCCTGGAGAAACAACAGAACTCATTGTATCAGGTACCGTAGTTCTGCCGATTGGGGCTTCTACACTGTAAGTTGTATACGATGCATACTCACCGCTATCCTTTATGACAATATCCGTTGGATGTCTCTTAAATGGTGAGGATGTATTCCCGCCTATACCCTCGAGTAAATGAAAGCTTCCATGACATGTGGCACAGAAGCCGCTTATTGTGTTGTTGGCAGGCATAACAACCTGACCAGCTCCATGACAGGCACCGCAGGCATTGCTCATAGGAGTAATAGCTCCATAATATTCGTTATGACTACCGGCAGTTAAATTCTGCCATTTATCTGTTGTATTTTCAAGCCCCTTTACACCCCTCAGAAACCGATAGGAGTTGTAGTTCTCCGTAGCAGTGTCGCACTTGCCATCTACATTCTGATGGTGAGCGCCTTTCAACTGCTCTATTTCGGTTTTTGAAGCATCAATTCGAGTTCCATGACAACCAAATTTCCCGGCACATCTTAAATTTGTATTTGTGACACTCGTAGGATGACCTAGTTCACCAGACGGAGGAACAGTCAGGACATCATCATTATTACCGAGCGCAATCACATTATGGCCCCTGTTATCAGCCGTATCAATATACTTGAAATTCCCCCCTGCCAGATCCGTACTGTCCGTGTGAGAGACTTGGGGGATCTGACTTCCACCTATGGTTACGATCTTACTCGCACCGCCCTGACCATGGCACCCGAGACATGTGCCGCGGGTCAGGCAAGAATTCGGCCCTGAACCGCCGCCGTAAGTGGCCATCGCTGTCCCACCCTGGCTGTTGTGCATGGTGTGGCAGTTGACACACTCGCCTGTTACTTTGGCGTGGGCGGAAGGAGAAATAAGAGATGAGAATATAGTAAGTGTAAATATTAGTATTAGGAAAAAACCACATTTTCGTGGTTTGTAGTTTGTGGTTTGTGGTTTCATGACGCATAGTCTCCAAAAATTCTATATACTATATCTATATAAAATAGATTTAGTCAAATTATTTTTAAATTCTTATTTTTAAATTCTCTGATTAATAATTTTAGCCGCAAGTTTTGTGCTAAAAATGTGCGCATATTTACTTCCACAAAATTAATAATATACCGAGCCTCTTGCAGAAACACATAAAACCACATTGCGTACACTATATATTGCATCGAGGCGTGTGCTATGGCACATTATGCAGTGCTGTGCTGTCGATCGGCGTTGTTTCTGCAAAAGGCTCTACTGAAATTACATTAAATATATTTTTTATTTATCTATACTTACTTATAATCTCAACAGACCTGATTTATGAAAAAAAGTTACATAAATTGTAATTTTTTTATCTAATTTTGTTGAATAATTACACTTCAAATCTCGTTAAATGGTTAAATAGTGTGTGGTTGCATAATATTCTATTAGGGCAAACCGATTTCACCGCATCCGTCCAGCTATAGGCAGAACTTCTATTATTATAGCCCACAGGCTTACGACGGCACGCAATGCCGACAGAATTATCGTGATAAGCAAAGGACGGATAATTGAAATTGGAACACATGTTGAATTGATGAGAAAAAGAGGATTTTATTTTAGATTAAGTCAGCTTCAGGGATGATATAAGATTATTTCTTTTCCAGAATTTTTTTTATAGCTGCGGACAGCTGATTCATATTGAACGGTTTCTGAATAAAGCCATTACAGCCACGGTTTAATATATCAGTTGCCTGACCGTCTATGCTGTATCCACTTGAAAGGAGCACCTTTATATCCGGGTTGATCTCCTTCATGCGGTCATAGGTATCACTACCAGACATATGAGGCATGATCATGTCGAGAATAGCCATATCAATGTTGTCCTTGTGCTTCCTATAGATTTCTATGGCTTTTTCACCGGTTTTGGCAGAGAGTACTTTATAACCCAGTTGATCGAGCATATCCTTGCCGACATCAATAATTATATCCTCATCATCCACAAGAAGAATAGTCTCTGTACCCTTCTGGATTTTGTTATCCAGCTTTTTCTTTATTATTGGTACTTCCTTTTCTGAAACCGGCAGGTGAATTGTAAAGGTGGTTCCTTTCCCCTTTTCACTGTAAAGATTGATGATGCCGCCATGATTCTTGATAATACCATAAGCAGAGGCAAGACCTAAGCCAGTCCCATGTCCTATCTCCCTGGTCGTAAAAAACGGCTCAAATACTCTAGGCTGAATAGCCTTATCAATACCAACTCCGGTATCGGTTACAGAGATCTTTACATAATTTCCAGGCTTTATACTGAATGTCCTGGAATAGTTTTCCTCAAGTTCAACATTACTTGTCTCAATATAGATACTTCCGCCTTCCGGCATTGCCTGCCAGGCATTCACATAAAGGTTTAACAAGACTTGATTAATCTGTCCTTGATCCACTTCGACTGTCCAGATATCTTTATGGTACTTTTCGTTAATTGTTATATTTTTTTGGGTTCGAGCAAACATCTCAGAACTATGCTTAATCAACTCATTTAGATTGGTTGGTTTGACTTCGTATCTGCCGCCCCTGGCAAAACCCAAAAGTTGTTTGGAAAGACCTGCTCCAGTTTGAACTGTATTTTCTATGCTTTTGAGACGTTTATAATGGGGATGATCAGGGGCTATATCCAGCAGCATCAGAGAAGCTTGTCCCTGGATACCCATGAGCAGGTTGTTAAAGTCGTGAGCTATGCCTCCGGCCAGAGTGCCGATGGCTTCCATCTTCTTGGCCTGAAGGAGCTGGGCTTCTAATTTTTCTCTCTCTTCCTCAGACTGCCTGCGCTTGGTAATATCGCGGAAAACCAAAACCACACCAATGATTTCTCCTTTATCATTTTTGATAGGTGCGCCGCAGTCATCAACAGGTCTTTTTGTTCCGTCTTTGGATATCAACACCGTATGGTTTGCCAGTCCGACAACAACACCTTCCCGAAGCACCTTTATAGCAGGGCTCTCGACCTGTTTACCTGTTTTTTCATTTATAATTTTGAAGACATCTTTAAGAGGCTTGCCTATAGCGTCTTTCTGCTTCCAGCCGGTTAAAAATTCGGCTACCGGATTCATAAATGTTATTAAGTTGCCGGTATCGGTAGCAATTACCGCATCACCTATACTTTTGAGTGTGGTGGTAAGCCATTGTTCGCTTTCCTTTAATTTCCTTTCTATCATATGCTTGTAAAGGGCCATCTCAATGGTTGTGTATAATTCTCTCTCCTGAAAAGGCTTGAGTATATAACCATATGGCTCTGTTATTTTTGCTCGCTGTAATGTTGTATCATCAGAATAGGCGGTGAGATAGACTACCGGAATATCAAAACGATCACGAATGTGCTCAGCCGCTTCCACTCCATCCATATCCCCTTCAAGCACAATATCCATCAGCACCAGATCCGGATGTGTTTCCATTGCTTTTTCAATGGCCTTTTCTCCTGATGAGGCGATACCAATAACAGAATATCCCAAAAGGCTTAACGTATTCTTTATATCCTTGGCTATGATACCTTCATCTTCAACAACCAAGATCTGCGCATTCGCCATTGTTTTAATCCCTTCCCTTATATGTTATTTCCTTGTGCCCCATTATGGATGGTTGTTATCTTAAATTCCGTTCCACCACTTCTATCAAGCTCTATCGTACCCTTAAGCTGTCCTACTAAACCGATTACCAATTGCAAGCCCAACGTTTCTGTGTTTCGAAAGTCCAAATCTTTCGGGAAGCCGACACCATTATCACTGACAATCAGAGTAAGCGTACCATTATCCGAATGAAGGTTGATGCGAATTTCGCCTTCTTTGCCAACAGGAAAGGCGTGTTTTAGGGAATTTGAAATAAGTTCATTGACAATCAAACCATAAGGAATGGCCGTATCAATGCCCACCAAAACATCACCAGTATGTATCTTTAGGGTGACGGCACTGGAACTGGCTCTGTACGAACGAAACAAATTACCGGCCAGACTTCGGATATATTCAGCAAAGTTAATCATCGACAAGTTTTCGGATTGATACAGTTTTTCGTGCACGAGCGCCATCGATCTTACACGGTTCCGGCTTTCCTCGAACACCTCGATGCTATGTTTATCCTTGATATATCCGATCTGAAGATTGAGCAGGCTGGAAATGACTTGCAAATTGTTTTTGACCCGGTGGTGAATTTCCTTTAGAAGGACTTCTTTTTCTTTGAGCGATGCCTTGATCTTGTCCTCCGCCTGTTTACGGTCGGTGATGTCGTGGAATAATTCCAGCACTAACTTTGGTCGGCCATCCTCTTGTCGTGCAGCCACGCTAAAAGTGCTTAAGAAGGTTCGTTGCTTCCCATCGGCCCCGATAGCTTCGACTTCAACTTTGTGAACTCCGGCATCTTCGAAACATTGACTTGCACCGCATATTTCGCAAGGCTTGTCCTGGCGATGGAAAGCAGCATGGCATTTCTGGCCAACCACATCTGGGCCAAACAATTCTCCGGCGATATCGTTAACCCACACAACAGTAAATTGTTCATCAATCATGAGCATATAATCGACCACCGAATCGATGATCCCTGCGAGTTTCTCCTCACTTTCACGAAGCGCCTGCTCTGCCTGTTTCATTTCATCGAGCAGGCCGGCATTTTCTAAAGAGATGGCTGCCTGGGAGGCCAGGAGTTCGGTCATCCTTATCTTTTCTGAAGTGAAAACCGAATCAGTCAGCCTGTTCTCCAGATATAGCATTCCGGTCAACTTCGACTGCTTGAATAGCGGAAGGCAGAGAACCGACCGCAGACGCATGGCCTGAACCTCAGGATTGTCCTTAAATTCACCTTCTTCTAAAGCATTGTTCAGGGCCAGCATCTTTTTAGTACGATGCACATAACGGATGATCGCCTTACAAATATCTACGGCATCTTCAAAATTATATTTGATGGTCCGGACCGCACCTTTTTCAGTGATGTGACTTTCAGCACGGACAATGAGACTCCCGCCCTCTTCAATCAAAAGATACCCCTGCTGAGCCCCCGAGGCTTCCAAAACCACATTCATAATCTTTTTCAACAGGACATCGGGGTCGATCTCTGCTGAAATAGCAAGAGAAGATTTCATGAGGTAGTCAACATCTATACTGGGAAGGGTATAAGCATCTGGTTCTGCTTCGAACGGCATGTAAGCAACGACTTCTTCCTCGAAATACTCCGGGTATTTTTCTATGAGAAAGATCTCTTTTCGTTCGGCACGACATTTTTTATATAAACGCGCTGCCTCCTGCAAGTAAACCACAGATGTACCTAAACCTGCCTCCTTGAGAAGTTCACCGAGGCACTCATTGAGGTGACCTTCCAGCAGGGTGAATCGCTGTTCATGGGCGCTGTTTATAGCATCAAGGAAAAGGCTCCTTGCTTCTCTGAATTCTCCGGCAACTCTTTCTAATTCCGCATAGATAAAGGCAAGATAAGGTTTGAGTATTGGTCCGAACTGTGCCCAGGTCTCAATCTGGCTGATGAGTGGTTGGATGAAAGATAGTAATTCTTCTTTGCTTTTGTAAGCTTTTCCCTTTTCATACAAACGAATGGCATTCAGCGCCCGAAAGACATACCATTGTCTCTTCAGCACATTGTCTGTAAGCCCTCTCAGATACTCTCTGACTTTAAACAAATACTCTTCAGCCTCTTCATGCTCCCCGAAATAATATGAGGTCAAAGCCATGTGGACATAATAGCTCCCTGTGGCAGCAATATGATTATCTCTATCCCATTTTTCTATCTTTTCCTCCATGGGAATAGGTGTATAATTTTTTTTCATCGGCTCAATCCAGCCGGCATGCATTGCTTCGGCCAGGCCAACAGAAAATGATAGATGATATTTTTTAGAAAACTGAAGACATTCCCTGGCGTATTCCTCGATGGCAAGCAGGTTTGCCCCTTGTACCTGAAGGTTCCACATCAAGGGACCGTACGAAAGCCCTGCATTATATAAATCACCGCAGTTCTTCCCGCACTGGATTGCTTTCAAACAATATTTAACCACTTCTTCGGGATGACTTCTCGAATGCATGTTGCACCAGACAACTCCATTCATCCCACGCGTAGCCCCAAAGGTGTTTGGGTATTTTTCAGACAAATTACGGGCCAGGTCTTCATATCGAAAGGCCTGCTTAAATTCTCCCTGCTCCCCAAGGTAGAGACCCATGATAGAAAAAGAGTAGATCACAGACTCATCCATGCCGCCTTCCAGGCAATGTTGGGTCGACTGCACGGCCGAGAGATACAGTTGGGGTACCAGACCGGACATATATAAATCCGGGATAAGTTCACTATAGAAGGATAGTTCGATTTTGCTCTTCCTTTCTGTGGTAAAAGGCATATTAAGGATGGTATCCCAGACATCAATATCTCTTGAGGTGATCTTGTTCATTAATTGTTCTCGTTTTTTCTCGGCAAGCTCAGGATCGTCCGGGATCGATTTGCCGAAAAAGGCCAATCCCCGGTTAGCGGTCTCAATTGCCTTTATAAAATTGCCGATGGATGAGAGCGAAGTGGTCTGTTCGGCCAGGGCTTCCGCCTTATCAAGATCAGTTTTGGCATGGTCAACTAATTGATTGAGCAGTTTTTCCGAAATCTCATATTCCCCGCACATTAACTCGGTCTTTGCCAGTTTCTGTAAGATCTTAAATGTTCTGTCGTATTGTACATCCCAGGAGTCCTCCGGTAATAGCTCAAGGCTTTGTCGAAAATACTCATTGGCTGCTTCTGTTGCCAGCGAATCCAGCGCCTTGTTCCCAGCATGATAGTTGATATCCGATAATCGGTAAGCAGTTTCTCTGTCCAGAGCACTCTCCCTTCCCAGGTTGAGATGGGAAGCGATGATGAAGATATTGTCTATTTTTTCCGGATCTGCCTCTTTGGGAAGAGCGGAAAGGAAGTGGTTTCCAATCTGCCAATGTATCTGCCGCCGCCTTTCAGGTTTTATGGTACTCAGGACAGCTTCCTGCACCCGGTCATGCACGAATTGCAATTGATTTTTCCTCTCTATCAGAAGCCCCTGGCCCGAGGCTGGTTTCAATTTTTCAAACGTGTCAAATAATGTAATTTCTCTGACCAGACCAACTTCATCCGGTGTAAAGAGGTTTCCCATGCAAGCGCAGTATTCGAGCAGGTCAACAGTATCGGAAGGCAGTTTTTGAACCTTTGAGCTAAAAAGCGCCACCACCGTGGACGGCATGTCAGACTCCCTGATCTTATCCATGTCCCATTGCCATTGTCTGTTTTCATCTAAAATAAGCAAATCTTCATTATGGAGATAAGACAGTATCTCGCTTACAAACAAAGGGTTCCCCTCGGTTAGTTCGGATATAAAACCGGCTAAAGCCTCAGTTTGTGAAAGAGGCGAATCAAGGATATAGGAAACCATCTCATGACAGTGCTCTGGTTTAAGAGGTTCCAACCTGACCTCTTTCAGGGGCCGGGCGTCTTCCTTGACGCTTTGTAATAACTTTGTCATGGGATGGCTTGAATCCACTTCATTATGACGATAGGCTCCTATAAGAAAAAGGTATAGATGCTCCTTGTAGTTGGCAAAGACGTTGCCAAGAAAATCAAAGGAGGCAACATCGCACCACTGAAGATCGTCGATAAAAAGTACCAGGGGATGTTCCTTGCTGGCCAGGCACGTCAAAAAACGGCCGAAGAGATCATGGAAGCGGTTTCTGGATTCCACAGGAGGAAGCGGTTTAATCTCCGGTTGAGGGCCGATCAGGATCTCAAGTTCCTGGATCACGTCGGTGACCACCTTGCCATTGTTTCCAATCGCTTTGATAATCTTTTGCTTCCAGAAAGCAACCCTTTCGTCACTTTCCGTTAAAAAGGTCCTCACCAGATTCCTGAGGGCCTGGATAAGGGAGCTATAGGGAATGTTCTTTTGATAGACATCGAATTTACCTGAGGTAAAATAGCCTCTATGCTCCACTATTGGTTTCTGAAGTTCTTGAATCAAGCGGGTTTTTCCAATACCGGGCAGCCCGGAAATGAACAGGGAGCGGAAAAAACCTTGCGTTGCTTTGTCGTGTTCGTCAAGGATAATTTCAGCTTCTCTATTGCGTCCCACCATTTTAGAGACAAAAGTGACTCGATGGGTACGATCATAAATCCCTAATGGGAATTCGCTGATTGTCCCTGTGGCCGAATATTCATCTCGACACCGCATGAGGTCGGCCAGAAGCCCGGAGGCGCTCTGATAACGTTTCTCCGGCTGCTTGAGCATTAGTTTGGCCGTGATTTTACCTAAAACAGGGGGAACTTCTGGATTTAATTCATAGACGGGCGCGGCTTCTTCGGCCAGGTGGGAATGGATCAATTCAAGGGGGTCGGTAGAGAAAAAGGGGAGTCGCCCGGTCAGCAGCTTATAGAAGGTAATCCCCAGCGAGTAGAGGTCAGTATAAAAATCGACTCTATGGTTGATGCGCCCAGTCTGTTCCGGGGAGGTGTAGGCAAGAGTGTGCTCAACAAAACCGCGGTCATAAATGAAATGACTCACATCTCTCACATCGAGAGAAGCTATAAAATCAATTAACCGGATAACAAGGGTTTCCGGCTGAATTAATATATTGTGGGGCTTGATGCTCCCATGAATAATCCCTGCTTCATGAACTCTATTAATGGCCTCAGCCAGCTCGCACACAATGGTGAAAAAATCATTCAGGGTAATTTTAGTCTGTTTTTTGGCCCACTCATCGAGAGGTATCCCTTCGAAATAATTCCGAGTGAAAAACTGGACACCCCTTCTAACCTTAAAGGATAACGACGTGATAAGGCGGGTATCATGTAAGACCTTAAGATGCTCGATCTTCTGCCAGAAGTATCTTTTTTGATCTTCGGATAAAAAGACCGCTTTTAGAACCTTGAGAACCAATAGCTGATCAGGATTTTTTTTGTGAAAGGCCTTATAAACGATGGATTGAGGACCCTCACCCAACTTTTCAATAATGTCATAATTGGGAATTGTTGTAAATTTATCCATAATTAAATTTTATTATATATCATTAAATGTACTGTAATTAAATATCGCTGAAAATATGAATATCTTGTGGAGACTTTTATGATTTATTTGTAGCGATTTCTCTACATGCCAGGATGGTGGGTGAGATTAAAAAAGCTAATCGGAATAGGAGATAAGAACCAAAATAGAAGATAGTTATGGGGGAAAACTAATGAATCAACTAACAATATCTTTTTCAAGAGCAAACCTAATAAGATCTCCTGTAGTCTTCAGCCCCAGCTTTTCCAGAAGACGGCCGCGGTAAGTGCTGGCTGTACTTTCGCTGATACACATGGAACTGGCGCTTTCACGGATACTCTTGCCGGAACCCAGGTGACGGAGAAGCTCAAATTCTCGAGGGGAGAGGGAATCGAGTCCCGCTTTATCTTTACCTCCTCGTCTCAAACGGGCGGTCAGCTTTTCCATAATCGTAGGTGAGATGGGTATTTTTCCGGTATTTACATTTCGAATTGCCGTTATGAGTTGGTCTGCCGCTTCTTCCTTGAGCAAGAAACCGTGAGCTCCGGCCTCAAGGATTCTGACAGCAAACTGGATGTTGTCGTGTACGGTGAGTATCAGAATCTTTGTTTTAGGCAGAAGATCCAGAATCCGCTGTGTAGCAGCCAGACCGTCGAGTTCGGGCATCGTATAGTCCAGTACTACCACATCTGGTTCTGTCTGCTTGGCAAGGCTCAAAGCTGTTAGCCCATTATCTGCCTGGCCAACTACAGCGATATCATCAGTATCTTCCAAAATCCTGCATAGTCCGTCACGTACCATAGCGTGATCATCGGCTAACAGGACCCTTATCTTTTTCTTCATGGTTAAACTCCGTTTGTTAGAGGTTATATTACTCATTTCCGTGAAGATAGGGGGAATTCAGCATAAATGTTCGTGCCGCGACCATGTGCAGACTCTATTTTGAAAACACCCCCCAACCACTCCACCCTCTCCTTCATCCCCAGAAACCCAATGCCTTTATCTATAGGTAATGATTCCGGGTTGAATCCTTGGCCATCGTCTTTTATTGAAATCGATATGGTCTTGGAGTCAGACCGCAGCTTAACGATCACCTGTTTGGCTTCAGCATGCTTAACTATGTTGGTCGTGGCCTCCTGTAATATCCGGTAAATAGCTATGCTGACAGATTCCGGAATATTATTATAATGCACTTGCATTTTTTTAATAATCTTTAAGCCCGTTTGTTCCTCCATTTCTTCTAAAAAAGAAACTACCGCTGCTTTTAGCCCCAGTTGGTCCAATACTCCAGGTCTTAAGATGGCGGAAAGGTTTCGCACTCGCTGAAGAGCCTCCTGGAGAATAAGCCGCAAGCGCTTCATAAAGTTATAACTACCTGAAGATATGAAGATTTTCTGCTTTTCCGCTCGCGAAATGTCAAGTAAGACTGCTGTGAGTATCTGGCCAAGGTCATCGTGCAGTTCCCGTGAAATTCTTTTGCGATCTTGTTCCTGTGCGCTTAGAATACTGGAAGACAGGGTGCGTAATTGCCTTTCTGATTCCATGAGAGAGTCCTGCATACGCTTTCTCTCGGTGATATCTCTGAAGCTACCCATAATACATGGTTTTTCATATAAGCTTATGCGAGATGCATTAATATCAGCATAAAAAATGTTTCCATCTTTCCTTTTCACCGGGATGTCGGCAGCGAGGGTGTACTCTCCTCTTGCTAGCTCTTCAAACGTGGCCAAGACATAAGGCAAATCTTCCTGGGCATGGATATCTGCAACCTTGAGATTTTTGATCTCTTCAGGACTATAACCAAGCATTTCACAAATCATGGTATTGCCGGTAAGGAATTTTTTCGTTTCCAAATCCACTACCAGCATTCCGTCAGTGGCATGCTCAAAAATGGCTCTGAATTTCTCTTCCGACTCTTTTAATTTCTTTTCCACCTGATGTTTGTAAAGGGCCATCTCAATGGTCGTATATAATTCTCTCTCCTGAAAAGGTTTGAGTATATAACCATATGGCTCTGTTATCTTTGCACGCTGCAATGTTGTGTTATCTGAATAAGCGGTGAGATAGATCACCGGAATATCGAAACTGTCACGAATTTGTTCAGCCGCTTTCACTCCGTCCATATCACCTTCAAGCACGATATCCATCAGCACCAGATCCGGATGCATTTCCTTTGCTTTTTCAATGGCTTCCTCTCCGGATGAGGCGACAGCAATAACAGAATATCCCAAAAAACTTAATATATTCTTTATATCCTTGGCTATGACACCTTCATCTTCAACAATCAGAATTTTTGAATTTGGCATCTCCATGACTCCCTTGCCTTATAACTCGCTAAAATACTTTTACCTAAGTTGAGCGTTTCAAATTTTACCTGAAGGGTGTTGTTAAAATAATTCTACAAAACGTTATAAGTATTGTAAAGGGGCAACATATAAACATCACAAATACAAAAATGATGTTGAGGTTTTGTACTTTTTAGCATAATATTATCAAAGTCGTATTAACTTAAACAATTTAATAATAAGGGAAAGCTAATATGGATAATCAAGATATTAATCCAGGCGGGCTGCTTAAAATATCCGGTAATTACTGGAAGGCATGTACTCTTCATGCAGGGATCAAACTCGATGTATTTACAGCAATAGGAGATAATCAGGTTGCAATTGAGGATATTGCCCAAAAACTGGAGGCAGATGAAAGAGGGGTAGCTATGCTTCTCAATGCACTTACAGCCATGGAGCTTCTGACAAAAACAGAAAATAATTATTCCAATACTCATGCGTCAAAGGCTTTTCTTTCCAAAGATTCATCGCAGTATATCGGATATATGATCATGCACCATCATAATCTTGTGAATTCCTGGTCAAAGTTGGGTAAAGCAGTAACGACAGGAAAGCCGGTGAGAGAAAGGGTTTCACACTCAGAGGGAGAAACACGTGAGAGCTTTTTAATGGGCATGTTTAACATGGCTATGAATTTGGCCCCCCGTCTGGTAATTAAAATAAATCTTTCAAAACGAAAACACCTGTTAGATCTCGGTGGAGGTCCTGGAACCTATGCCATTCATTTTTGTATGAATAACCCGCAGCTTAAAGCAACAGTTTTTGATCTTCCCACCACAATGCCCTTTGCACAAAGTACAATTGAAAAGTTTGGTCTGGAAAACCGGATTGATTTCATGGATGGCGACTACCTTGAAGACAATATTAAAGGACTGTATGATGTGGCATGGCTTTCTCATATTCTCCATGGAGAAGGACCGGAAGATTGTCGGAAAATTATCAATAAAACTGTGTCAGCCTTAGAGCCAGGGGGCATGATTATAGTGCATGACTTTATTTTGGATAATACAATGGATGGTCCTCTTTTCCCAGCCCTTTTTTCTCTTAACATGCTTCTGGGCACAGAAAATGGCCAGTCATATTCTGAAAAACAGATCAAAAGCATGCTTGCTGATGCCGGTGTAAAAGATATGCAGCGCATACCAATACAAACCCCCAATGATTCAGGGATAATTACAGGGATAGTGTAAAGAGGATTTAACCGATTGCGGATTTCGGAATGTGGATTGCGGATTTGTTGTATCGCTGCGCTCTATTATTTTTTATAAAATTGACAGAATTCCTTAAATCCGCAATCCGCATTCCGCAATCCGCAATGTGGATGCGTGCTCACCATCCCGGAACGGAAGTGTTGAATGCTGAAAGGTGGAAAAGTGAATATCCTGATCAAATTTATCTTATCAGCTTTTCTCTTATACATTGTTTATTGTTTCTTTCTTTTTTTAGTGCAGCGGCAGGTCATATTCCCTCGCTATCAAATTCCTGAATTTTCAAGTGCGGAAGATAGTTACGGTCTGGAAAAAATATGGCTGAACACAAGTTCCGGCAAGGTCGAAGCATGGTTTATGCCGCCGGCATCCGGCCATGATAAAGGTGCTTATCCGGCTGTAATCTTTGCGCATGGTAATGCTGAATTAATTGACTTCTGGCCCGGGGAGTTTAAGAATTTTGCTGCCCTTGGAGTTGGGGTAATGCTTGTTGAATACCCTGGTTACGGCAGGTCTGAGGGAAGCCCTTCTCAAAAAAGTATTAATGAAGCTTTTCTTGCAGCATATGATATTTTAGTGTCACGTAAGGATGTTGATCCTGAAAGGATTATAATATTCGGGCGTTCAATCGGCGGCGGTGCAGCCTGTGCACTTGCTTCAAAGCGGCCTTCAGCAGCTTTAATCCTTAAATCAACATTTATAAGTATCCGGTCAATGGCCTCAAATCTCTTTGTCCCAGGCTTTCTTGTAAAGGATCCATTTGACAATTTAACACTGGTCAAATCCTATTCAAAACCCATACTGATAATTCACGGAAAATATGATGAAATAATTCCTTATCCTCATGGAGTTGCTCTTTACAAGGCAGCAAAAAACGGCAAAATGATAACCTATGATTGCGGGCACAATGATTGTCCTCCAAACTGGAAGGTGTTCTGGCGGGATATTGAGTTGTTTCTAAAGACAACCGGAATTATTGTATAGATTTCCAGATAAATAATTTCACTGCGTTATCAGTCAAAATCCTCGACGACGTACAACTTAGTACGCCTTACTCGGATTTTTCCTTCTAGCCTTGTGAAATTACTTATCTGAAAATCTATAGATGCCTCAATAACGGTGCCGTGTTCCCGATTGCCGTCCTTATGACCCCCCTCTCATCCACGACATGACAAGGACGCTTAAGGCTATAAGAAGGAAACATATCTGACAGGCCCTTGTTGCCGGCTGTTTCACAAGAACACCATAAAAAGTCCCCAGTATAAGCCCGGCCATAAAGCCAAAGAGGTGAGCCGCCAAATCAGCATGCTCTCCTGAACCAAGAATACCAAGGAGGGCCAGCCCCGCACCCAGGGGAAGCCATGCCCTCATTCGCCGGCCAGGCAGCCTGAACTTCTTGAAAAACTGGTGCGCAGCCAGGATGCCGACTGCTCCAAAGACAGCGGTAGAGGCCCCGATCGAAAGATGACCTGTCTTGTACAAGACAGCATTCATCAGATTGCCTAATACGCCGGTGGCAAGGATCATAAACCAGCCAACACCCCAGCCCGTGATGGTACAGACAGCGGTACCAAATATAGCAATGCCAAGCATGTTGCCCGCAAGGTGCATGGCGTTCGCATGAATCATCAGGGCGGTCATGCTCCTGTATAATTCTCCGCGCAAAATGTGAAAGGCCGATGCCCCATACGTTCTGACGAAGACCTCACTATCATTGCCTATTATGATGGCCACATGGGATGCCAGCAATATGGCAGATACCCATAGTCCCGTAAATGTCTTGTGATACTTATGACGAAGGGGTTCATCTGTTGGATGGAAATCCTGGTTCTCTTTAAGGTATTGTTCGATCTTGTTTAAGGCCTTTTCGTGCTCCGTATCATTCACCAATATATCCCACCCGTGCTTTCCTTTTCTTGAACGGTGTGAAATGCCGGATGAGGACAGGACCAGCCGGTATGTATCGGCCTGATTTGCTGAGAGATTCTCAAATATGATAACCATAAAAAAGGGCTTTCTTTAATCCACAGACCCGCCTGCCACTGCCCAGCCTGCCTTGCGTTGCGAAGCATTGCGGGCAGGGAGGCACAAGCGGGCAGGTTACACAGATTTTTCTGCCTGTGCGTGTCCGCACGCAGTCAGGCGTGAGTTATTGGGTTAAATTCCCCGAAATTTGCTTCGTTATAATTTTACTATTTTATATATTATCCAGATAGAAAAACAATAAAGAAATCGAAATGTTACTTGTCAACTATTCTTCTATTTGATAGTTATCAAAAAACTATCTACAAATTTCTTATAGAACTTAATGTACCTATTTGTGGCTGTATTTCGTGTGCAAAATTTTGGAGGGCTGACATCTCTTCGAAAAAATGATTATTTTATAGGATAGACTATGACAAAATATGATAAACTCATAATGAAGATTCTGAAGGGCAGATCAGATGCCAATGTCGGATTCGATGAACTCCGAAACCTTCTCATCAATCTGGCAAAACCTTATCAAGTTCGTCAGGTACGTAACATAATCACACGGTATAAATTAGGAGGTGATACATAATGCATAAATATGAAATTATTATTTATTGGAGTGATGAGGATAAAGCCTTTATCGCTGAGGCGCCTGAACTTCCAGGATGTACTGCACATGGGAGTTCTCCTGATTCGGCCCTTGCGAATTGTCAGGAAGCAATCGAACTCTGGATTGATACTGCTCAAGAGTTTGGGAGAACAGTACCAGAGCCAAAGGGACGACGGCTTCAATATGCATAAATTCAAACCCCGTAGAACCCCGGCTTCATACTGACCGCTCGTATCT
Source organism: Desulfobacteraceae bacterium (assembly GCA_013792055.1). GTDB lineage: Bacteria > Desulfobacterota > Desulfobacteria > Desulfobacterales > ETH-SRB1 > B13-G4. The sequence goes on along the minus strand of VMSQ01000275.1, from coordinate 4,707 downwards.
CGGGCATGTGACCTCATAGTTCTGCATTTTATAAAATAGCAAGTTTAGAAATATGAACATACCTGACAAAATCATAAAATTGATTGAGACTTTCGATTATAACTTAGAAATGTATAAGAAAGGCTCATATAATGAAACTCAGGTACGTCTTGAATTCATAAATCCTTTTTTTGAAGAATTAGGTTGGGATATTACGAATAAACAAGGCCATGCGGAAGCGTACAAAGATGTAATTCATGAAGATGCTATAAAAATAGGCGGTATTACAAAAGCACCTGATTATTGTTTTCGCATAGGCGGTGTTCGTAAATTCTTTCTGGAAGCAAAAAAGCCCTCTGTAAATATCAAAGAAGATATACACCCTGCATATCAGCTACGCCGTTATGGATGGAGCGCTAAGCTGCCCCTCAGTATTTTAACGGACTTTGAAGAATTCGCAGTTTATGACTGTCGTGTAAAACCCGCTAAAACAGATAAGGTATCGCATTCACGTATTCTCTATATGAAATACACTGATTATATAGAGCGTTGGGATGAAATCGTAAATATTTTTTCTCCTAAAGCGATTTTAAAGGGTTCCTTTGATAAATATGCAGAACTCAAAAAAACTAAAAAAGGCACTGCCGAAGTTGATAAAGCCTTTTTAGCTGAAATTGAACGCTGGCGTGAACTTTTAGCTCGTAATATTGCCTTGCGGAATCCTGATCTTAATCAAAGAGAACTTAATTTTGCTGTTCAGCAGACAATTGACAGAATTGTATTTCTTCGTATTTGCGAAGATCGTGGCATTGAAAATTATGGCAGATTAATGGCTTTGCAGAATGGAAACAACGTTTATAGACGATTATTTCAACTTTTTCGCAAGGCGGATGACAAATATAATTCAGGATTATTTCATTTTAAAAAAGAAAAAAGTCGTGAGAATTTCGATAACCTTACTCCTAATCTTATTATCGATGACAAAGAATTAAAAAGTATATTCAAAAATCTTTATTATCCTGACAGTCCCTATGAATTTTCTGTTTTACCTGCCGATATATTGGGTCAGGTGTATGAACAATTTCTTGGTAAAATTATTCGCCTGACTTCAAACCACCGGGCAATTATTGAGGAAAAACCGGAAGTAAGAAAAGCCGGTGGTGTTTATTATACTCCCACATACATAGTTGATTACATTGTAAAGCAAACCATAGAAAAACTGGTCGAAAATAAAAAGCCAGGTCAGAGAGGCGCTGTAAGCAAATTAAAAATATTAGACCCTGCCTGTGGTTCAGGTTCTTTTTTGCTTGGAGCTTACCAGTATTTACTTGATTGGCATCGCGACCAATACGTGAATGATGATCCTGAAAAATGGGCAAAAGGTAGAACTCCTCGTCTTTACCAAACCGATAAAGAAGAATGGCGTCTGACTACCGATGAAAGAAAGCGCATTCTTTTAAACAATATTTACGGTGTTGATATTGATCCGCAAGCTGTTGAAGTAACAAAGCTTTCCCTTTTACTGAAAGTATTGGAAGGCGAAAATGAACAGAGCATTGGCAAGCAAATGGCATTGTTCCAGGAGCGTGTTTTGCCGGACTTGTCGAATAATATCAAATGTGGCAATTCTCTTATCGGGCCTGATTTTCACGAGAATCAGCAGATGAGTTTGCTTGATGAAGAAGAAATTTACAGGGTCAATGCCTTTGACTGGAATGCTGAATTCGCAAAGATCATGAAAGATGGCGGCTTTGATGTAGTGATTGGCAATCCTCCGTATATTTTCACGCGAGAACTTATCTCAGAGTACGAAAAGGAATATTACAACCGTGCATATCAACAAACACAATTCAAGATAAATACTTATTTGTTATTTGTAGAAAGGGGATTTTGGTTACTCAAAGATATTGGGCGATTTGGATACATTATTCCGAATAATTGGCTGACACTTGAAACAGCGTCATTATTTCGTCATTTCATTTTAAGCAAGACACGTTATCTTCATATTGTGAATAGCCGTGATAAAGTTTTTGAAAGCGCAAGTGTGGATACGAGTATACTAATTTTTAGTAAATCTGGTAAAGCGAATTTAGCAATTCTTGAATTAGAAAATGGCGAATTCAAACCGATTCTCAATAGTAGTCCCAAAATTTATTTAAATCTTCATAGCCATATTATCAACTATGAAGTGCATAAGTCGGATGAATGCGTTGCCCTGTGTCAAAAAATATCACATCAAGGCACTTTATTAGAAGTTATTGCAGAAGTGCGAAATGGAATTCAGGCTTACACAGTTGGTGAGGGGGCGCCAATACAAACTGAGCAAATGAAGAAAGACAGAGTATATCATAGCTTTGAAAAGAAAGACCATACTTGGGTAAAGTATGTTGATGGTGTAGACGTTGGCAGATACAAAATTGGTTGGAGTCAACAATATGTGAAATATGGAAAAAATCTCACTCGACCAAGGAAAAAAGAGCTTTTTCAAGGTGAGAGATTGCTAATTCGACAAATACCAGCGCTTCCTCCGTATTCTATCTTGGCTAGTTATGTAGATGAAGAGTTGGTAAATGATAATAACAGCATGATTGTTACTCAACCAAAGATAGAATATAGTCTCAAATACCTTGCGGGAATACTTAATTCCCGTCTTATTTCTTTTTGGTTTGTACATTCCTTTGGGAAATTACAAAGAAAAGTATTCCCACAATTTAAAGTTAAGGAGCTTAGAATATTCCCTATTCGTCCAATTGACTTCACCAATCCCGCCGACGTCGCCCGGCACGACCAGATCGTCAGCCTTGTCGATCAGATGCTGGAGTTGAACAAAAAACTGGGCGAATCCAAAATGCCCCAGACAACAGAAATGTTGAAGCGTCAAATCGAATCGACTGACAGGCAGATCGATCAACTCGTATATAAACTGTATGATTTAACAAACGAAGAAATAAAAATAGTAGAATCGGAAACTTAAAAACGCATAACCAGGTTATATTTCTATAGATATACAAACATTAATAGCCTATTTGCAATGAGGAGAGGATATATGGTTGTAGAGACCTTCTCATAAATCCCCTGATATCAGGGATATCAAGCGCTTTTTCCAGTATATCGGATATACCGGAAAAATTGAGAAAAACAACTCGCTTTTCTGATCTCAATATTCAGTGTCGGCGGGCTACAACAAATTGTAAACCATACAAAAAGTGCGAATGTCATGCGCGATTTCGTTCCATGATATTGAGCGTTTTTTCCCACTAATCATTGTTAGCCGTAAAAATATAAAGAAAACGAATTAAGGAGGAGATATGCGGAAAAGTATTGCTTATGTCTTATGCTTAAGCGTCGTGTTTATGTTTCTCGTTTCTATGTCTGAGGCTGGGGATAAAGTTTATTTAAAAAAAGGTGAGCTTGAAAAATACAACTCTTTGCCTTCAGGGAAAGAGCTTTATGTTATGAAGAAAAATGGTAGTTATGATGATAGGGCCAATGATTTAGAAGAATTGTGTAAAGACTATTTGTATTACAGGAATAAAATACTGAAATATGCAAAAGCGGGAGACAATCAAGGCGCTGCTAAAGCAAGAAGCAGTTTTAATCAGGTAAATAGTACCATGTCTCTGGAATATACTGAAAAAGATATTCAGCAAATGTTTACGTTAATTGAAAAAAGCGGCTATAAGGCACCTTAAGGCAAAACGAAAAAATAAACGGGCTAACCCGGCACTCAAGCCGACCCGGCATAATGCTGGTTTGATTTTGGCAAAGCTCTGTGACCGGGCGGCTTAGTTTTTTATGTGTCTAATTGCAATAAAGTGGGTGAGCAAATGACAGAAACCAATTCAAGTAAGAGCAAGAAATTTAAAGATATGTTTATCAAAATGGCCCCAACTATTAAGAATTTTGTCGTACATCGCTTTGATGACATGGAAGAATTCAAACGTTTTACATTGGCTGCAATAATAGATGAGAAAAAATCAATTTCGGATAGATTTGACAGGGATACAAAAGATCTTTCAGAAGAACAAAAACAAGAATATTTTGACTGGAATTCTGAAGACTATTTCATGGTAGAGGATGTTTTTACACAAATCAGTTTGAGATCGTTTGTCGTCATCCTTTTTTCCTATATAGAGGATGGAATGAATACACTCTGTAATGTTGTATATTCAGACAAGGCGCGTTATCAAAAGAAGAAAGGCTTAGAAAAATTTAATGTCAAATACACGGACATGCAGGGTAAGGGAATAAACCGAGCAAAATTATATTTAGAAAAAGTCATCGGGTGTAATCTGCATACCGAAAAAAAGCCGTGGAGCGAAATAGAAACCCTAAGAAAAATCAGAAATGCTATTGTCCACGAAGACGGGAATGCTAATGACAGCCTCAAAAATGATAGCAATTTCAAACATCACCTTATTGATGGCAAATTTAAACTTGAAAATCATGGCCAAATTATAATTGATCCAGAGTACTTGGACTATATCTTACCTCAAGTAAGAGAATATTTTGGCGGAATTGAGTTGAAGTAAAATCACATAACGGCTTAAGGCGGATTGCAATTCCGATAGGCTTCATTGCAACCGCTTAGCCGTAAGGTTGAGCCTGTAGGAAAAGGTATTTATCAAAAATTGACAAAAAACCGGCTTTCATATTTGACCTGTAAGCAACGATTTCGTCTTGAGACACCATTTGGGATGCCCTAATTTTCGCAATTTTGAACATGTG
>VMSQ01000048.1 GCA_013792055.1 Desulfobacteraceae bacterium | reverse complement strand
ATTAGTGATTGTATTTTTTAACGTAAATCTGAGTTCATTGTTTTTTACAGATGGGGTGTCAAAATCGATCTTATCTGAAAACTGAAATACAATTGAAGAATAATTGTCAAAGCGCCCTCCCCATATCGTCTCTAAACTGTTCTCGTTAAATGTTTTTATAGCGGAGACTTTGTTTTTTAAATTTATTTCTTGAGCAAAACAGCTAGTATATATTAGTACTCCAAAGAGTATAACTACCGTTAAGTTTCTACAAAGTTTTTTTATTATTGTTTTCAATTTAATCTTTGTCCTGGGATATCTTTCTATTGAGTGGCTTTTAAATTATTTATTAATTTTTGTGCTTTTTTATATTGTTTAAAAGCTTCTTCTTCGCGGCCATTGTTAAAATAAATTTCTGCAAGCTGGTATCTCACTTCGTAATCATTTGGATTCAGTTTATTGTAAGCTTTAAAATTTTTTATGGCATTTTCTATATTATTATTAATGGCATAAGCCTCGGCACCACCCTTTAATGCAGTTAAATTTTCAGGTTCTTTTTTTAGAGCGTCTTCAAAGTATTGTAATGCAAGGTCAGTGCGTCTGCTCCAAAGAGCATTGTTCCCAAGTTTTGCCAAAAATTCAGCATCTTCAGAGTTTTCTTTGTGGAGACGGTTGAAAATTCTGGTGGAATCAGTATTTCTCCCTGTATGCTCATAGGATATTGCCAGCATTATTCCTTCTTCTCTGGGAAGTTTTTTTGCCCTTTCAAATGGTTTTAATAGTTCAAGGGCCTTAGCTCCTTTATTTTGATCCACGTAAGATCTTGCAAGAAGTATCCGGTCTTTATTATCAAGAAGACCAATTGAATCTAGATGTTCGAGTTCGGCAATCATTTTTTCAGTTAGACCCGCCCATTCATATGAATCAGCAAGTTTTCTTCTTGCAAATGTGCTTTCAGGTTTTATCTGCAAAGCCCTTTCTAGAAATGCGATGCCCTTTTTAAGTTTTTTTGCATCTATAAAAGCATTACCTGCGGCCAGAGCTTTGTCAAAATTATTTCGATCCTGTTCTGAAAGAGTTTCAAGAATTTTTGATGCTTTTTCAGGATGATCCGTCCACATATACAACTGGGCCAGTTTCATCTGTGCCTGTTCATCTGTAGGGTTTAGTTTCAGATAGTCTTTATACGCTGAAATAGCATTAATTTCATCACCCTGACTCAAAAAGAAATCAGCTAATCTCAGCCGAATATCAATATCTTCAGGCCTTAATCTTCTTGCAAGAAATAATGCTTCCTTAATTACACCGGGTTGATCTGTAGAATCAGCCACATTTATCATATGCCATATACTTTGCTGTTTTCCTCCAGACCATATTGCCATCTTTTTATATACTTCATAAGCCTTTTCAGGCATATCAAGCCACAGATACATTTCACCTGCTTGCCTTACAATTTCATAATCATCAGGCCAGGCTGCGAGACTTATAGTAAGCGCTTCTTTTATATAATCTTTTCTGGAAGAATATCCAGCAGCTTTAAGCATTTTTAGAATAAGCTTTTTGCTTCTGCCGGTGATTTCAGTAAGTCGCCTATATGTTAGATAAGCCTTTTCAGTCAGATCCAAAGCCATATACATTTCTGCGGCATTTGATAAAATGTCAGGATCCTCTGGCAATAATCGAAGAGCCTCTGAAATAGTTGTTTCTATAAGTTCTTTATCTTCAGTATATTCTGCGGACTTTAACATATTCAGAACATCTGTTTTATTACCCTTTGTGATATGTGAAAGCTTTAGGAAAAGCAGATTCGCATTTTTGGAATCGTTGACAGCAAGATAAAGATTTGCCAATTTGCGAATTATATATGGATCGGTTGGTTTAAACGTTTCTGTTATTCCTATGGCTTCAGATTGAAGCCCAATATTATCTGTATATCCAACCACTGTTAACATTTTGCTTAGATATTTTAGATTTTTTGTTGATTTCACGAGATCTCTTAAAAGAAAATACGCATTTTTCGGTTTATCTGCACTAAGGTAGAGAGAAACAAGATGGTATTTGTAATCCTCCATCTCTGGTTCATTTATAGTTAATTTTTCATAAGCAAAGATAGCAGATTCAAGGTCACCAATCTCTTCTCCTATTGTTGCCAATTTTAAAATAATATTATTGTTATTTGGATATTTTCGATGTAATTCCATAAGCAAAGAAATCGCATATTGATCTGCGCCAGCCCATCTCATGATTTCAGTTAACTGGAGCCTTGTTTGGATATCCAGATTTTCTTTTTGATCAAGGTATGATGCTAAAGCTATTGCTCTTTCTTTTTCGCCTGTCATTATAAAAAGCTCTAATGTTCTGTCTATGGTCTCTTTTTTATAGGCTATGCTTTCCTTGCCGGTTTTATCGAGTTCATCCTGATAGAGTTTTCTTATAAGGTACAAACCGCTTAGAAGGGTATCAAGGTTTGGATCATCTTTTACATTCATTCTTTTTCGGGCTAAATCATAGAGCTCGCTATCCAGCATTGAAATAAGCAACCTTTTTGGTGTTTTTTCTTCAGCAGATTCTTTTTCGAGTAAGATCAGCTTGGCTATGGTAATACTTTCTTTTTTGGGGAATTTGAAGTAGCGATAATAATCAATCAAATGACTCAACACTTTCATATCGTTAGGATTAATCTCAGCAACCCGTTCCCATGCCTTTAAGGCTTTTTTGGAATTGCGGCTCCATTCATATAGTATTGCTAAACGAGTAAGCAGTTTTATATTTTTAGGATCTTTCTTTACAGCTCGTTCGAGTTCTTTAATCGCCAGAGAAGACTTGCCTTCCACTTGATAAAGGTCTGAAGTGAGCACACGCAGTTTTATATCTTCGCTATTTTCTTGTAGTAAGGCAGAAATATAATATTGAGCTTTATCCACGATACCGCTTTCGATAAAAAGGGATGTGATTCTATGTTTGCTGGGAAACACGAGTACTGTCGCACCAATAATTATTAACAGGAAAAGAAGAATTCGCCAGAGCTTTATTTTCATTGAGCTTCGATTTCCAGAATACCTGTAGTTATATCTTTAATAGAAAGAAATCCTTTCTCGTCTGATAAAATTGAGAGATTTTTTTCCTTAAAATCTTCTCCCTTGACAGTATAGTATTTGTCAGGCTCAAGCCCTCCTATTGTTAGTTTTCCTGTACCAAATCCTTTATAGGCTAAATTTATTCTTTTTCCTTTAACCTGGAAATCAGTTATCCAACCGCTGGCCTTTTTAATATAGGGCATGGTATTATTTGAATTTGAAACAGGATCATCAGAGAGCACGATGACTGCTTTTTTTTTGTTTGGAATTAGGGAAACATAAAGTCCTTGGGGTTCACGGATATATCCTAGAATGTTTTTTGAACGAATAAGATCCGGAGTTCTATCTTCTGAATCAAATCTCATTGTAAGGCATTGTCCGTAGTCTTCTATTGTATAATGACCTTTTTTATCTATTTGCATTCTGGTGTTAATGAAACCTTTGACCATACGAATGTATTCCGATGTATATACCTTGGCTATTTCCTGCTTAAGAACCCATTCATAGACATCACTGATTGCTTTTAGAGAAGCTAAATGTTCTCCACTGAAAAAGTGATAGTAAATATCAATGGGCTTTATTCTTCTCGGATTTTCTGTGTTTTTCATTGTTGTGATAATTACTTTGAAGCCGTATTGAGGGTGAGTCCATAGATTTGTCAGAATATTCTCATTGGCTTGGCCGATATAGAACTGATACCTTTCGCCAACTTTTCGATAAAGCGGAGCTACTGATGTATATGAATCATTGTACTCATCAAAAACTGTATCTCCACCATTAATGTTCAGATATCCAAGTGCATCACAGCGTGCAATATCTGACTCCATTGGCAAGCAGTTGCCTGACCACAGGAAGACTCTGCACGGCTTTTCTGGGGGTGACAGCTCTTTGGTGATATATTCCATTGAATAGTCAATTTCAGTTTTGGAATCATGTGTATAACCAGGGATATGAATGCCATATTGCTGCTCATATTCTTCTTTGTATTCGTATTTTGGATTCCAGTAGAAGGGATGTGAGTAGCTGTGAGAAGCTGGCTCAATATTCGGAAGAGCGAATATTTCTTTTGCAAGATGAAAATTATCAGGATTGCCAAGTGCATTTGGGTCAATTTCACCTACAATTACCGAAGCAGTGATAGGAAAGTCATATTTTTTAAGTATGTGGTCTCTTATAATTTCCGCGCATTTAAAGTTTTTATCGATCCTGGAATAGTTGGAAAAGCTATCTGCATCTATATGAGAAAAGGCAACGCGAGTGCCATTTAAGGTGGTGGGGTCTGGTCTTGGCAGTCCTTTAAGGCCAAGAGACTCTTCAAAAAAAAGGAATGGATTTATGTGCCATTGTAAGTTAAAGGTAATAGGATCCTTCCCAGAGCATGAAGCTGCCTTTAGCAAAGCCTCCTGTGGGGCTTGTTATAACCGTTGAACTTAAGGAATTTTTTCTGTCAATCCTTTTTATAGATGTATAGGTTTTTACTTTATTATGGATAGGCGTATATTTTTCATATATTGTGGGAAAAAATGGATAATTTCTTTCAAACTCAACTCGTTCTTTGTCTTTATAAACATATCTTAACAAAGTCTGGTTGGCGGTAAAATCTTTTTCATATTCAAGCCCTAAATAGCGAAAGCTTTTGTCTATCAAATTTTTTAGGATGGGATTGTTTTTTCGATTTGCGGAGCCCCCCATATTGCCTAGTACTATTATTTTTTTGTCTGCTTTAAATTGGTTGTTTTGCCAAGTTAGATATTCTATAGCTCCCTGCATATCAGTAGAGTTAAATACAGTAATTATACCTCTATATGCCGACATCGTCTCAGGATCTGGAAGAGGTCTTTGGCTGACGTCTCTGTAATCGGTGAGAATACCATAATAGTTTAGTATCGTCTGGCAGGATGAGAATCCAATATTTCTCATTGGAGTCTGAGAGGTTTCGGAATTATAGAGAACCAGAACTTTTCTTTGAATATTTGCATTTGCAAGGCAAATTGAAGGCAAACAAATAAATACTGTAAATAAAACCCCCTTAATTGCCAAGCGTATAAAAGAAGATCTGATCGAGCTCATAGGTGCTAACATAAGGGATAAATCCTTTTTTTCTAGAATATGAAATAGCTTCCAGTGCTAGATCTATTTGATCATTTGCAGCATAATCCAAAGTAAGAATGCCAAGGTTAGGGTTGACCTTAAGTCCTTCTTCAGCATAATGAAGAAGCATTTTTTGAGCTTCGGTGTCGACTTTTATATAACCTTTTTTATCTCCTGCGTAGTAACTGTAAAGATCCTCAATTAATATGAAATCTATATATTTTGCGATTTTAGAAAGAACAGGAAGACCACGGTTAACAGTTATAATTTTATCTGGATAATTCTGTTTTATTTTTCGGATAATACCTTGTAACGCATTTTCAATGCCTTCATTGCCTTCCACTAGGCTTAGACTTGAATCCAAAGTGTCCAGAAAAAGTCCGTCAAAACCCTGGCTTAAAATATATGGGATAGCGGTTTTGAAAATAAGTTGCTGCCAGTCTGGAGACCTTATGTCAATTATCCATGAATCCCAAAATTCATTTTTTCTAACAAGATAAGATTTATCTTTTGCAAGCTTCCAAAAAGGCCCATCTACATCAACTTCTCCGATGCTGAGATAGCCAAGTAGTATAGGATAGTTTTGATATGTTTTTTCTAAAGGAGGATGATTGTAACCGTCTAGTACAACCATATCAAATTTTGAATAGATTTCAGGTCCGAATGTTGTGCCATAATAGCACAGCCAGTTGCGCGGTTTGATTATTTTATCATGTCCTGACACAGATATAGACATCAAAAGCAGTATTAGAAAAATGCCAAAAAGGCGGCTGGATATTCTTAACAATGTCTTTGCCATTAATTCATTAGACTAAAAAATTACTTTTCTGCTGATTTTGACATTACATCAACGAGGTCGTTACAAACCTTTTGTGCAACTCTGTTTAAGGAATCTTCGCATATCCAGAAACAACCGCCAGATCTGGATTCACTCCCGGCCCAGAGAATTTTATTGCTCTTTATGTCAAGCATCCTTATGTTTATACCTACAACAGGATTTTCATCCAGCCCTCTTTTATACCTGTATTCTGACACTGAGCCGAAAATGACTGTATCAACGCCGAGTTGTTTCCCTACCTTAAGTGCTACTGATTTATCCAGTATCAGATCCAGATCATCTTCCTTCCCTTTAAGATTTTCAAGCATTTGTGTTCGTTCCATTATAACAAAGTCGGTTTTTGCATATAGTGCTGTGCTCAAAATATCTCCTAAAATTCTGCCGGCATTTGGATAGGATGTAAGGTTAATGAGGGGAAGAACAGCCACTAATCTGGCTCTTGATTGAATTTCCTTATGTTTAACAAAATTTTGTTGGTAGGAACAGGAAAGCAAGAAAATCAAAAGCATAAGGCCTATAAAAGAGCCATGTCGTGTCATCCTTTTCATTTTTCGTCCTCCTTAAAAGGTTTAATATTCATTTAAATAGATTTATCATATTATTGTTAGGATTTAAAGGGAAATATTAGATCATATGTTAATGAATCCCAAATTCCTTATCAATCATGTATTTCCTTGACACACAGTAGTTTTATAAGTAGCTATTTAAGTTTAAAAATAAAATCGATTATGGAGGATGCGATGCATGGACTATAAGAAGACACTCAACCTTCCGGTTACTAAGTTTCCCATGAAAGCAAATCTGGCGAAGCGCGAGCCTGAACAGTTGAAATCATGGGAAGAGTGCTGTTTATACGATAAGATAAGAAATGCTTCCAAAGGGCGGGAAATGTTTATCCTGCATGATGGACCTCCTTATGCAAACGGTAATATCCATATTGGTACGGCTCTTAATAAAATTCTGAAGGACATTATTGTGCGTTCACGGCAAATGTCAGGTTTTGATGCCGTTTATGTGCCGGGTTGGGACTGCCACGGGCTTCCTATTGAGCATAATGTTGACAAAGAGCTTGGGGCTAAGAAAAAAGATATTTCTCAGACCGATTTCCGCAGATTATGTCGGTTATATGCAGAAAAATATATTGATATTCAGCGTGAAGAGTTCAAGCGTCTTGGTGTTATGGGTGAATGGGATAATCCTTATTTGACGATGAATTACAATTATGAATCCATAATTGCACAAGAGTGCTGCAAGTTTGCTTTGGACAACAGCCTTTTCAGGAGCAAGAAGCCTATACACTGGTGTTGCAGTTGTAAGACAGCTCTTGCGGAAGCAGAAATCGAATATCATGACGAGCCTTCACCCTCGATATTTGTTAAATTTCCTTTAATAGACGATCTTGGAATCCAGGCGTTCAAAGATAAAAAGGTCAATATAATAATATGGACAACAACTCCATGGACTTTACCTGCAAACCTTGCTGTGGCGCTTCATCCTGATTTTGTTTATGCGGCTGTTGAAGCAGGAGATGATGAGGTTTTTATTCTTGCAAAAGATCTTGTTGACAGTTGTATGAAAATTTTCGGCATCTCTGATTTTTCTATTATTACCGAAATTGAGTCAGCGTTGCTTGAGCATAAAAGATGCCGTCATCCTCTCTATAACAGGGAATCT
>VMSQ01000027.1 GCA_013792055.1 Desulfobacteraceae bacterium | reverse complement strand
CCGACATGGTGGAGGGAATTCATGTTTTTGATTTCGACCTTGGTATTAAGCTCGTCGCTACCTTCAGGCCGCAGGGAAATATTTGCGTCACATCTCATGGTTCCTTGTTCCATGCTGCACTCGGCACTTCCTGTATATCGAATTTCGCGTCGCAGCGTTTTTAAAAATTCCATGGCGTCATGGGGATTTCGTATGCACGGTTCGGTAACAATTTCAATCAAAGGGGTTCCTGCCCTGTTAAAGTCAACCAGACTGATCGGAGTGCGGCCTTCGGTTTCATGGACGAGCTTGGCAACGTCTTCTTCCATATGAACGTGATGCAGCCGAAGTTTTACGGGTTTTTTATTTTCATCGATAATTTCCACATACCCGCCCTTGGCCAGGGGCATGTGGTGCTGGGAAAGCTGAAATCCTTTAGGCAGATCAGGATAATAATAAACCTTCTGATCAAATGTGCTTTGCGGCTGAATCTCGCAGTTCAGTCCCAGACAGGCCAGCGTGGCCTTTTCAAGGGTTTCCATGCTGAACATAGGCACAGCGCCCGGCAGCCAGAGGCAGATCGGGCAGATATTCGTATTCGGATCATCTCCGGGTCTGTTTGGACAGTCGCAAAACATTTTGCTGGTACAATTGAGTTGAACATGTATTTCAAGACCTATGACAGCTTCGTAAGCCATAGTGTGTATTCTCCTTATGCCTGATCCTTAAGTTGGGCTGACAGGGAAAGAATGTTTGCATCTTTAAAGCGTGGGCCGATAATTTGCATTCCAAGATCCATATCCTTGCACGTTAGCATATTCGGCAGCGTAATGGCCGGATGCCCGGTAATATTTGCGATTGGCGTCCATGGAAAGCTGTCATAAATTTCATTGACTGTGTCTGCCGTAAAAGGATCAATCGCCTTGCGTATCGTGGGAAGCATGATAAAATCCGCATTTTCCAGCGCCTGGTCCAGCCCTGCTGAAAGACGTCTTCGAATACGGGCCGCGTCAACAAAAGCGTTATAGTTTTCGTGCTGGAAATATGCTCCCTGAAAAAGATAAGATTTGATCGGCATGCCAAAAGATTCGGCGCGGGAATTAAGATACATTTCATTCCAGTTTTTACTGCCTGCTGCCCGGTGCCCATAGCGTACGCTGTCATATTTACCGGCGCTGGATGACGCCTCAACGGCGCCGATTATATTATGCGCTGTCCGTACCATGTTAAAATCTTCTAAACTGACTTCAATGGGTTGAATGCCGCGTTTGGCAAGTTTTGATATTGCCGCCTCATAGGCGCTTTGTTCGTCCTTTTCCATGATTTCAAGGCATTCCTTGATCACGCCGCAGGAGCGGGCCGGTTTTTTTGCTTCAAACACCCGTGAAAAATCAGGCAGTTTAAGCCCAGACTCAAATTCAAACCCGGATTCAGGCCCAAAATCGGGCCCAAAATCAGGCATGGACAAATCCCTGTTGTCATTTCCCGCGATCACACTCATTACCCTGGAAACATCTGCAAGTTTTTTTGCCAGAATCCCACAGCATTCCATTGACGGGATCAGGCCGATCAGACCAAAACGGGATACAATTCCATAGCTGGGCTTGAATCCAAAAACACCGGCAGCACATGCGGAAACACGTGATTCACCCAGGTTATCGGTTATTAATACAATATCCGCTTTATTATTTTTAAGAGCGTCGGCGCCTGTGTTGCCTGTTAAACCAAGACCAAGTTCACTCATGTATATAGCACCTTTAATGGTTGCCCCGGCCTGTCGAAGCCGCTCGACAACGGTGGCATCTTCAATGGCAGTAAATCCTTCAAGCGCTCTGGAACCGGCCTGTGCCGGCCATCCCCGGACAGAGAGGTTCGGCTGTATTGCTACGGTCAATCCTGTAAGTATGTTGTTTTCAGACGCGCATGGAGGCGCCGGATCCATATAACTGAAAATTGTTTCTTGCATGCAAACTCCTCTTTACTCCAGAATTGTGTCCACCTTGAAAAAATCGCCCTTTACAGCAGGTGCATTTTTAAAAAGATCCCTGTTTTCGACCTTGTTGCTGATTTTGGAAGATGTGTTGTCCCTGAAACGGTTTTTCAGGGCAAAAACCGAAAACATCGGTTCGCTTGAACCTGCTTTTTTATTCACATGTCCGGCCATCTTGACTGCATCCGCAACAACAGCTTTGATTGCAGGACGCTCGCCTTCCAGTATGCCAATACGCGACAACCAGGAAAGATTGTCTATCTGTTCCTTTTGTTGTGAGGCACCGGGAAGTTCTTCTTTTCCTTTAATATCAAGCAGGCCCAATTCGGCTATTTGCTCATAATCGACTTCGGAAGGTGCCTGAGTCAAAGGACAAAAAGCACTGCGATTTTTTGGAAAAGCCGTGATTTCACGGATCGACGGTGTTTTCAGGATCATGGCGATTACCCTGTCCATGCCGAGTGCAAGCCCTCCATGTGGCGGGGGTCCATAATCAAATGCATTTAAAAAAAACCCGAATTTTTCCTCCACTTCCTTCTCGGAAAGCGCCAGTGCCTGAAAAATCTTATGCTGAAGTTTTTTTTCATGAATACGGATACTGCCGCCGCCAAGCTCCTCTCCGTTAATAACTATATCATAGGCGCGCGACTTTAAAGACAAAAGCGCTTCCATATCTTTTGGATCAAAGTCGGTTCGATCCGGAGCTGTAAAGGGGTGATGGCTGGAAGTAATACCGCTTTCAGTCATCTCGAAAAGCGGAAAGTCCGTAACCCAGACCGGGCAGTAGCTGTCCTGGGGAATCATCCCCAGACGGTTGGCCACGTGAAGCCGGAGCTGGCCTAAAACATTATTCACCAGGCTGCGGGATGGATCGGCAATCATTAAAATCACATCTCCGTCTCCAGCGCCAAAGCGTTCTATTATCAGGCGTTTTTCATCTTCAGTAAAAAACTGCACGATATTGGAGTCCAGCTTTCCATTGGTTATACGCATCCATGTCATTCCCTTGGCTCCGAAACCAGGCACAATTTCCTTTGCATATTCATTTTGAAGAATATTTTTACTCAACTGCTCTGATGCGCCCTTGACATTGATACCTTTGATATGCCCGCCGCGCTGCAGAATCTGTTTGAAAATTGTGTAACTGGTATTAGTGAAAATGTCGGTGGCTTCAACAAATCTTAAACCAAAGCGCAAATCCGGCCTGTCGGTTCCAGTGCTTTCCATGGCCTCTTGCCATGTAATATATGGAAATGGCCGGGGAAGTGTTATGCCGTTGATTTCAAAAATCCGTATAAGCAGCTCTTCGATGAGCTCATAGATAAAAGTCTCATCAATAAAAGAAACCTCAATGTCCAGCTGGGTAAATTCGGGCTGGCGATTGGGGCGTAGATCTTCATCTCGAAAACAGCGGGTGATCTGGTAATATTTTTCAAAACCGCTGATCATTAAAAGCTGTTTAAACAACTGGGGTGACTGGGGCAAGGCATAAAACCGTTTCGGGAAATGCCGGCTTGGTACCAGGTAATCACGGGCACCTTCGGGAGTACTTTTGGTAAGCATCGGTGTTTCTATGTCTATAAATCCCTTGTCATCAAGATACTTCCGGATACATTTGTTGATTTTGTGCCGTTTGATGATAAAATTCTGCATGGTCGGCCGGCGCAGATCAAGATAACGGTACTGAAGCCTCAAATCCTCTGATACTGCCACTGATACTGATTGATGAACAGGGTTATCGGTTCCGGCAAGCATGGCCTTTTCGGAAATGGAAAACGGCAGGGCGCTTGATTTACTGAAAATTGTCATGCTGGTTGTAATGACTTCCAGCTTCCCTGTTTCGATACAGGGATTTTCCGTACCCTCGGCTCGCTTAACCACCTGTCCTGAAACATTAATGCAAAATTCATTTCTAAGGCCGGCAGCCAGGCTGCAAATTGCTTTATCTGTAAATTCAGGGCTGAAAACAACCTGAACAATGCCGCTTCGATCCCGCAGATGAATAAACAGCACATCGCCATGATCGCGCAAAGAATCAACCCAGCCAAATAAATGGACCTGCCGTCCAACATCAGATAAATTTAATCGCCCACATTCCGATCGATCACGATAATTCATAATTTCTTCTCTGTTTCCTGTTTTTTGGGATTAAAGGGTAATTTGTCTTGCCAAAGTTACATCTCCTGAAAATATCCTTTGCAATCTCCCCTGATCGTCTTTCAGTATTAATACTCCATCATTATCAACATCCACAACTTTTCCAATATGAGTTTTTCCTATAACATCAACTCTGATTTGCTTTCCTATGATATCTGCAAGTTCTCTCCATCGTTTCATAATTGGCTCAAAATCATTGTTCTTAAACATGTCATAGTATATTTCATACAATTTTAGATAGTGTTGAATAAGCTTGACTCTTGGGAACTGCTTTCCGTTTTCTATTAGAATTGAGGTTGCATTTCCCTTTATATCTTGGGGGAATTTTTCGAATTGCGTGTTTACATTCAATCCAAGACCGACAATGATATAATTTACTGCATCCATTTCAGTGCTGATCTCAGTGAGAATCCCTGCCAGCTTCTTTCCATTTACAAGAATGTCATTAGGCCACTTGATTCTTAATTTTAATTTCATCAGAGAAATCAGAGTTTCCGCTAAAACAACAGCGGTCATCAGCGTTATTTTTGGGGTTTCACCAGGAGATATAACCGGCCTTAGGATAAGGGAAAAGTAAATTCCACCTCCCGGAGGTGAAAACCAGCTTCTTCCTCTCCTCCCTCTTCCTTCTGTCTGTTTTTCCGCAATAACCAGAGTTCCTTCAGGTGCTCCCTGTGCTGCAAGTTCTTTTGCCCTTGTATTAGTCGAATCAGTTTCATTCAGAAAAATAATATTTTTCTTCCCAAAAACTTTGGTGCAAAGACCCTGCCTTATCTCATCAGCCGTGATCGGGTCTGAAGATTCGCTGAGAAGATATCCCTTTTTTGAAGCAGATTCTATAACATAACCTTCTTCTTTTAAGTTACGGATATGCTTCCATATGGCAGCGCGGCTTACTGATAAATTATTACTTATCAGCTCGCCGGAAACCCAGTTCCCTTGATTTTCTTTCAGGTATAATAATAATTGATCTTTAGTAGTCATTACTCAACAACCGTATTACCAGTGTCCGCGCAGGAGATGCCCATATGCTGCTTGATAAATATGCCAACAGGGAAATTCTTCCTGATTTTTCCCTTTATCCTTACAATTATTCAACATAGCCTGCCCTGCCCCGTAGCTCCGGCAGATGGTACTGGGGTGAAATCATGTTTGCTTTTATTTAACTGGGGTCAACTACGTTCTTCAGTTCAATTCCCACGTCAACTTATAAACTAATGTACGTCCCGCAAGTCCCCATTCTAACATAGCGGTATCATAAAAATTATTAAAAACTAAAATCCAATAATCCTGATTAAAGTCATCCTTGTACTTCATCAAGCTAAGATAATTTGCAGCATTACGAACCACATAAAGACGCCGAAAAATATGCTCACTATATTTTTCTTCAAACTGTGTCATCTCTAAATTCGGGAATATACCGCATGAACCGAGTAGCTGCACTCTATCTATGTTCAACTTCCGGTGTCTGCCGCCTAATCAAGTAATTTGGTTATAAAGAATTTCAGAATTGAGAAAATATCCAATTAATACAGAAGTAATATATTAGAAAAATAACTATCCCTATGAAAATGTTTTTAGCGATTATTGATATGATATATCTTGGTCTAAATTTCTCCATTTTTAATATTTCAAAAACAGTAATTGGCCATAAGAAAATTGGAATAAACTTTGTAAAAAAACTACCCTTATTAAGATACATTGGTTGATTATAGTATGGCTGCCTCATATCATCAATGAGTACACCTGTGCCTATTGTCAGATATAAAGATACTAAAATTATCAACATACTAATTAACTCCTATAGCCTTATTTTTATAATATAATCGCCGCGGCGATTGTTATACTTTTTAGTATATAAATAATTTAACAGCAATGCCTGAAGCCAGCAACGTACCGATAATATTTAATACTTTTTGACGAATATTTAGCGTTTCCGCTTCTTTTGTGTAAAAAGTGAAACGTTTAATAAAATAGCTTATGCTAGAAAAGATAACTATCGCTATTAACAAAGGGTAATAACTTTCATTGTTTTGGTTTTTTAATATCTTTATACCTAATGCCAAACCACAGAAATCAGCAGTAAGATATGTTAATAATTGCATGACAACTATTACAATGTCTTTAAATGTTTTATTTTCTGCTATTGAAGTTAAGAATCCAATGGTAAACATATAAACCAATGTGAATATTGGAACAGCTATTAATGAGATAGCAAACGTGGCAATTGATGCTAATATTATGTTTATCATTTATTATTCCTTTGTATAACCGATGGCCGTGAGCCGCGAACAAATTAGCATAGCGAGTTTGGGCGTCGGACTCAACGGCGTTAGAGCGCGCCTGCACTACGTAAACCCTCCCGGACGCCGTGTGAAAAGTTGCACAGGTTTTCAGTGGGTTTCCCTCTACCTTTCGCAGTAAGTGACTCAAAAAATGTCTCACGAAGTCCAGCAGCAAGTTCGAGCTGCACACCCATTCTTCTAATTCCTCGGTTGCATATGTTGTTACTTGACTTGCCTTGTAACATGGAGTTGTGATGTTCCTTAACTTGAAATCCGTTGGCTTCGAGCGAGGCGCGAATGAATGCCCCGAGCTTAGTATCTGCGCCACCTATGCAAACTATTTTGTTATTGCTTCCTTCACCGTGAATTGCAATGACATTTTGAGCTGTTTGAACAAGAGCTATGCATTTGGGCTCATCAAAGTTGGTGCTGGTGATATGCAGATTGCCGTTGCCTTTGGTTTTAGTGCCTTTGAACAGGGCTACCGAAAGGTCATCTGCTGCAATGCCTAACGCAATCTCTGAGGTCCCTGGTTCAATGCCTCCACCGTGGGGCGCTATAATAACCGTGGAGGACGTCTCACGCTCGCATATCACAACACGGTAATCTTTGTCCTCGCGCTCTGCACCTTGCAGCTCTGCGAAGTTGGAGTACTTGTCCATATATAGACCTCCAGTTCTTATATAGTTTCTGACTATTTCCACAGATTTCATGATTATTGTCCAAAAATTAGTAAAAAAACAGTTTTTCTAACTGTATATTTCAACAATTTGGATATTAAACAGAAAACCGGATAACCCACTTAAAGGCTATCTATCCAGAAGTTTTGAAGTACAGCTTGCCAGCAGAGCAACTCAAGAATTCAATAAATTTCATGCAGATAGTGTTTGTATATCACAAATTTTAAAGGGGAGCGATGGGGTCATCCTTAACATTGTGACATTCTTACCGGCCCTTCCATTCTGAACTAACGGTTCCCGGTTCTCCCCTCATCATTTATTGGTGACTACCCACTCAAATCTGCGTTTAAGCCCGTTGAAATAGCTCCACTTTTCGGTCAGGCGCTGGAAACGCCCGGCTACAATTCCAGTGGAAATCTTAAGCTCGGCCGCAAGGCGAATTACATCCGCTTTTGCCCGCAACGAAGCAATTTCAGGGTTTCGGTCACTCGGTATGAGTGTTTCAGCAGCAAATTCATTTGCCTTGTGCTCACGCGGATCATCGCTGCTTCCATCGTTGATATAGAGGTCTTTTTTGCTGTCATGAAGGACATGGCCTGCTTCGTGAAAAAAAGAAAACCAGAACTGATCTTCCATCTTGCCTCGAAGATTCAGCAGAATCATCGCCTTGGATGCAGACAGCCATTTTGTTGCGCCATGCCAAGGCACTTTTTTCATTTCCGGAACCAGGGACAAGGCAACACCGGATTCTGCGCACAGTGAAAGCATCTCAGGAACAAATTCTTTAGAATCTTTAACAGTCAGCAAATGAATTGCTTTTACGGCCCTGGCGAATTTGTTTTTGTCAAACTGCCCGCAATCAATCTGACGCGCCTGAATTTCACCAAGCCTGATCCACGCAGATGCCGGACCCGGACAGGTCTCAAAACACTGTGAGCGCCGCGCCGCCACTGCCGGTTTTGACCAAATATCCCGCCAAGCTGCAACACTACTAACACCATAGAACTTTAGTACTTCCCTTAGGAGTAACGCCTTATTCTTTTGGTTCTCAATCGCGTCACGCTGGATAAGCTCATGTGTGGGAATTGTCTTCAGCCAGTCAAGATCGGCCTCAAGCAGTTTACGCTCCTTAATTTTTGCCAACTGTTCCTGGTATTGAGCCTCCAGATTGTTCCACATGCGTGCCAGAACCCCGGTGGCCAGTTCAAGTTTGTTGGCGGTATCATATGTAATAGGCTGCTCCCCTTTAAAAATGCGGTTAAACGACTGGACTGTCAGGCCGGTGCGAATGGCCAGTTCTTTCTGAGTCATATCCAGGGATTCCATAACCTCTTTAAGTGTTTCTCCCGGAGGAATCGCATAATCAGGCTCAAACTCGTAATTTTTTTTTGCCGTCAACATGTTTTTTTCTCCCTAATTTAATGTGTGTCGGCGATCTCAACAATTTCGATTTCGGTAACGTTTGCCCAATCCAGACCGCCATCCTGTGTGACAGGTGCCGGATTATTTGCGGAAATATCCCACTAAAACATCAAAGCACTGAACATGTTTCAGTGTCCTTTTGAATCGATCAAGCAATGCATAGCCTGGTTCATTTGTGAAAAAGGTTGGTAATCATCTCTGTTTTTAAGCTGGATATTATTATCTTTCAAAATACTAATCCGTGAACTAATTTTTTTCACTTTTAAGTGCATTCAGGGCTTTTAATGTATTTTTTGCCGTCTGTTTGGACAGCCCGACTTCTTCAACGGCTATTTTTTATGGCTTCGTTTAATAGCAAAATAAAAAATCATAACCGCCGGCATCATACTGGCTTAAACCTGTAAAATCTTTGCTCCATGAATAATTCTTAGAATAAAAATTGAATCCCCAATGACACGGTATATGATTCGATACTTTTTATAAACTAAATGGCGGTAGTCAGTTCCGAAAAACTCATTTTCAAGTATCAATGGATGGCGTTCAGGAAAAGTATTAAGTAAATAAACTTTTTTCTCAAGTTGAAGCACAAAATTGGCAGCATTATTAGGGTTGTCAGCCGCAATATAATAATAGATTCTCTCTAAATCATCTTGTGCGTGTTGAGTTAAATTTACCTCATATCTCTTTTTCAATCTTAAATTCCTTAAAAAATGCTTGAGCTTCTTTGTATTTGCCGTTGCTTATATCCTCTTCAGCCAGTACAAGCAGCTTGAGCAAATTAAAGGCATTAGTAATCTTCTCGTATTCCTTTGCGTCTATAAGTACGGCCTCGGCTTTACCATTCACTGTCAGAATCACAGGCCGCTTGGTCTTATGGATTTGTTTCAAAACCGAGTTTGTATTCCTCTTTAAGTCAGTAATTGAACGTATATCCTGAGTTATGCTCAATGACATAATAATCACCTCTCAGCATTAAATTAAATGTTATTTTAATGTTTTTAGTATGCTATATTTAATACAAAAAATCAAGATTAATTGGTATTGTAAACCCATTTTATAATAGAAGGGTTGACAATTAATTCCCCACTGTATATAGCAAAATTCATCAAACCTTTGAAAAAAATCTGGCAGGATAACGTGATGAGTTTTGATATTTAAATCCTGAATATCCTGTTAATCAAAAAAGTCTTTATTAAGTACCTAAATAATTACGGAAAAGCAATGTTCAATAAAATGTTACTTAGCATAACTGAAAAGATTATTAAAGATCCACGCTACTCTATTCCTTATGAAGATGCCTGTAAGCTCGCTGTTTCTCAGGACAATACAGTTGATTTGATAATGTGTGCAAATAAGATCAGAGAAAAGTATAAAAAAAACAATATATTCACATGTTCTATCATTAATGCCAAGTCCGGTCGCTGTCCAGAGGACTGTGCTTTTTGTGCACAGTCAGCTCACCATAAAACAGGGATTGAAACTTATCCATTATTAGACAAAGAAAAAATATTAAATAATTCCATATACATGGAAAAATCAGGGGCAACAAAATATTCAATGGTAACAAGCGGTCATTCACTTTCCAGCAGAGAGATTGATTCTATTGGACATGCGGCAGAAGAGATAAACAAGAAAACAGATCTTTCAATTTGCGCATCATTGGGGCAGTTGACTGAACCCATGGCAATAAAGCTCAAAGAAAAAGGAGTTGCCACTTATCATCATAATCTGGAAACAGCCGGAAGCTATTTTGATCAAATATGCACAACTCATGAATATAACGAAGATATTCGCACGGTCAAAATAGCAAAATCAGCAGGACTTAAGGTTTGCAGCGGAGGGATTTTAGGATTAGGTGAAACGTGGGCACAACGTGTGGAACTGGCTTTTACCCTTAAAGAACTGGATGTAGATTCAATTCCAATAAATTTTTTAAATCCTATCCCAGGCACAAGAATGGAAAACAGATCCTTGCTTCCACCTGTGGATGCTCTCAAATGTATAGCTATTTTCAGATTTATAAATCCTGATAAAGACATAACCGTATGCGGCGGCAGGGAAAAAACTCTTGGTGATTTTCAGTCATGGATTTTCATGGCAGGTGCTAACGGGATTATGATTGGCAATTATCTTACTACAAAGGGAAGAAGCGCTGAAATGGATATGGATATGATCAGACAAATGGGATTTAATATTTGCTAATATTATAGCTTGTTGGAGATATATTCGCTTCAGGTATAATCAAATTAAAACCATGAAAAACTCACGCATAAGATATCGTAAAGAAAGAACTTGCCCCGAATGAAAATAATATTAACAGTTCAACAAGCCATTAATAAACAATGAACAGGATCCTGCGAGGTTCTTTCTTAACGCTTTCTAATGCGCTCAAACAGTTTAGCGCTAATGCTTCACTTCGTGTCCTGATTTGAATTTGATTATACCTGAAGCTCAATGTTACGTAAGGCAAGATGTTACGATATTAGTTATGGGGGATTAATTTGCAGTCAATTGAAGATCGGAACAAGCAGTTAGAGATTGATGACAGAAAATATATCTGGCATCCATTCACGCAGATGCAGGATTATGAGAAAGAAGAGCCTCTTATAATTGAGAAAGGGAATGGATGCATTTTAACGGATATCTATGGAAATGAATATATTGATGGAGTTTCTTCTTTATGGACGAATGTTCATGGACACAAAAAAAAAGAACTGGATATCGCCATTAAAAAGCAACTGGATAAGATAGCTCATTCAACTCTGCTGGGGCTTTCCAATGTTCCTGCTATCAGATACGCAAAAAAAATTGTCGAAATTGCACCCAAAGATTTAACCAGAGTATTTTACTCGGATAGTGGTTCAACTGCTGTTGAAATAGCGCTTAAGATAGCATTCCAATATCAACGGCAGGCTGAAGATGGAGATCCGGAAAAAAAGAAATTCATCTCTCTTTATAATTCATATCATGGAGATACCATAGGTTCCGTGAGTGTTGGAGGCATCGATCTTTTTCATTCAATGTATAAAAATCTTCTCTTTGAATCCATAAAAGCTGAGTCACCCTATTGTTATAGATGTGCATTTGGAAAATCTTATCCTGGCTGCAATCTTGAATGCTTAAGCAGACTGGAAGAAATTATGAGTACTCATGCGCATGAAGTCACAGCAATGGTGATTGAGCCTCTGGTTCAGGGAGCTTCCGGAATGCTGATTCAACCTCCAGGCTATTTAAAAAAAGTCAGAGAGCTCTGCGATAGATACAATATATTTATGATAGCAGATGAAGTTGCGGTTGGATTCGGGAAGACAGGGAAGATGTTTGCCTGTGAGCATGAAGATGTAACACCGGACATTATGGCTCTCGCAAAGGGTATTTCAGGAGGTTATCTGCCATTAGCAGCCACCCTGACAACTGAGAAAATTTATAGAGGTTTTTTGGGGAAATATGAAGAGTTCAAGACATTCTTCCACGGCCACACATATACGGGAAATCCACTGGCCTGTGCTGTAGCAATAGCAACCCTTGAAATTTTTGAAAAAGAAAAGGTTCTGGATAAACTTCAGGCAAAAATTGAGCATTTCAAACAAAGGCTCAAGGCATTCACATTGCTGGGCAATGTCGGTGAAGTGCGGCAATGTGGAATTATGGTCGGCATAGAGCTGGTAGCTGATAAAGATACAAAAGAGTCTTTTCCTCCCGAAGAAAGGATCGGACACAGGGTAATAAAAGAGGCGCGGAAGCAGGGCCTTATAATAAGACCCCTTGGGGATGTAATTGTTCTTATGCCTCCGCTCAGCATTTCAATTGATGAGCTCGACAGACTTTGTGACATTACATACGAATCTATCCGGGTTGTTACAGAAAAAGTATAATTCACCACAGAGCACACTGAGAACACAGAGTAAGATAATTTTATGAATATTAAAGGAACATTTTATTTTGATCCTTCTGACAGAATTTATGCGGAGCACTTTCCAGGCAATCCCGTTGTTCCGGGGAGTCTTATAATTCATGCTTTTCTGAAAGCATTGAAAGAAGAAGGAATTAACGAAGAGCATTACATAATAGAGAATTTTAAGTTTAAAGAATTTGTTTCTCCAGGAGAATACACTTTTAATATCGAAATGTTACAGGATCAAATGAAATGCAAGTTGTTTAAAAATAATTTGGATTTAACAAAACCAATTGTTACAGGAACAATAAGAAAATGAAATTTACAGGCAACCGGGCTCTTATTTTAGGCGGAAGTTGTGATATCGCTATTACTCTTGCAAGGCGCATGATTGAAGAAAATTTGTTCCCCATATTAACTTACAGGAACGAAAAAGGCAGAGATTATATATTAGAAAATATGGAGAACTCTCCGAAAAAGTTCAGCTCCTTTTACCTTGAATTCGGCACCCGCGATTCAATGAATTCTCTTTTTAGCCAAATAGGTGATGACATCAATTACATGGTAGATTTTGTACATGGAAATTTTGAAAGTCTTGTTGCCTCTGCTGATGCGGACAGAATTTACAGTTATTTTGCTGAAAATGTTTCCTTTCGCGCAGAGGTCGTAAAAAGAGTTGCAAGGATAATGCTGAAAAACAAAAGAGGCCGTCTTGTTTATATTTCTTCATCAGCGGCAGCAAGACCCAATCATGGCCAGGGATTTTATGCAGCGGCAAAGCTTGCATCTGAAGCCATTTATAAAAATCTGGGTCTGGAACTTGGTGGGCAAGGTATTACAACTGTAACGTTGCGTCCCGGTTATATAGATTCAGGGCGAGGCAAAGAATTCATTCAAACCCATAGTAAGGAAGTTGTTGATAAGGTGCCTATAAAAAGAGCCCTGACAAAAAAAGAAGTTGCAGAGGCTATACTTTTTTATCTTTCCGACAGCGCTGCCGGCTTTAATGCCACAGAAATTTCAATGGACGGCGGGCTGACGGCCGGTAAGTAGAGTTATGGATATTTTAGAAGAAATAACAAAAATTCTATCCGATATTCTTGATATAGATGACCGTAATATTTCTCCTGAAACTTATCTGATAAGAGAATTGGGCGCCGAATCCATTGATCTTCTGGAGCTGGCAGTAGCATTGAACTCCAGATTTAAAATAGATGTAAATGACGATGAAATATTTTTAAGAAAACTAAGGCAGTACATAACAAAAGCAGGGCAACAGAATAAGGATATATTGCAATACCTGGCTGAAAAGATTCCGTTTCTAACGCGGAAAAGGCTGGAAGATATAATAACAGATCTCGAAGGAGGTCCAACTCTTAAGGTTAAAGATTTAATGGCTTATGTGGAAATGCAGCGCAATGGGAATTAAACCCGACAAATCGTTTCTGGAAGATCTTATAAATAAAAGAAGAAGCATAAGAAAGTATAAACCGGATAATCCGCCGAAAGAATGGATTGAAACCATGCTGCACTGCGCTTTAATGGCTCCTTCGCCTTCAAACAGTCAACCTGTTCGATTTATCAGAATCAGCTCTACCGGAAAAAGAGAAAAGCTTTATCAAGGATTGAATTCAGGTAAAGAGGAATTCTTGAGGGCCATACAACACAAGAAAGAAGCAAAGAAGCTGAAAAACTGGATAAATACCTATTACCGATATTCTGAGTTCATGTTTAAAGCACCTATCCTTTTTGCTGTTGGGACAATTACGTCCTATAAGAGCTTTTCAAAAAGAATGTTTGAAGAGGGAATAATCAGGCACGACAGACGAGAAGAAACCAGCCTTGACATTACTGTGGGACTGGCTTTGAAAGGATTTATACTTAAAGGAGAAGAACTGGGGCTTGGAACATGCATCCTTACCGGTCCGATGGTGTTTATTCCAAACATTGAAGAAATCCTCGGGATTCATGATGTTCGAATAAAATGTTTTATTACAGCAGGATTTCCGGGCGAAAAACCAGATATGCCGCCAAGAAAGAGCATTGCAGAGATTATCAGTGAAATATAAATAGATATGCAAAGAAGAGTCGTCATTACCTCTGTTGGAGTTATATCATCTCTGGGTTTTACAGCAGAAGAGATAATCTGTAATTTGAAAAATGAGAACACTTCATTTGAGAAATCAATTTTTGATGATGAAGTAGTTGTAAGTCCCATAAAAGAGTTTGATGTCAAAAATTTTGCGGGTCGTTTTAAAGATAAACGCTATCTCAATAGAGGCGCGCAGTTTTGTGTTGCCTCGGCCATTGAAGCCGTAAAAAAAGCAGGAATAGACAAGAAATTATTAGCAGAGTCAGGCCTATTCCTCGGGACAGGGCCAAATCTCGATATAGGTGGAGAATTCCCTGAAATTAAGGATGGAGAAATAGATAGAAAAGATCTTATGGCTCTCTGGATGTTGAAATTCCTGCCGAATACTGCTGCCTCAGTTATCGCCAGGCTGGTGGGAATCCACGGTGAGAATCACACATTAACTACAGCATGTTCTGCTTCAATACAGGCTATTGGAGAAGCTTTCCGCAAAATTAAGCATGGTTACATTGACCTTGCATTTGCAGGAGGGGGTGATTCAAGGTTAAGCAAAAGCGCTATTTTAGCTTATAAAAAAGCTAAGGCTCTTTTTAATGGAATGGATGATCCGGATAAGGCGAGTCGACCTTTTGATAAGAGCAGAGCTGGATTTGTTCCCGGTGAAGGCGGTGCTTTTTTTCTGCTGGAAGAGCTCGAACATGCAAAAAGTCGTGGCGCAAAAATCTATTGTGAAATTTGTGGCTATGGTGCTTCTATTGATGGATATTCAATGACTGCTCCAGAACCAGAAGGGAAATGGGCGGAAAGGTCGGTGAATGCGGCTTTACAGGAGGCAGGACTTACTTCATCCGATATAGACGTTGTTTCATCTCATGGAACCGGGACCCTATTAAATGATTCAATGGAAGCAGATTTAATTGATCGGGTTTACGGGAAAAGGGCTCCCTTTATCATTGCACTTAAATCATGGATTGGACACATAGCTGCGGCATGTGGCGCTGTTGAGCTTGCAATATGTCTTGCCTGTATGCAAAACAGTTATCTTCCAAAAATAAGAAATCTTGATGAACCGTGCCATGATAGACTTAACTTTGTTCGTGAAGAACGGGAATATCCAATACAAAGTATATTGTTAGAAAATTTTGGTTTTGGCGGACAGAACAGTGCTCTGATTGTAAGAAAGTATTAATTGTTGGATACGATGAATATAAAAATAAATTCGGGCTTAGAAGATTTTGTCCTTTTGGACAGAATATCAGAAGCTAAAGATGAAATAATTACAGGTGAAAGAAGATATTTTAATGATCCGGTTTATCTGGGAATAGAATCTCTTGCACAATTAGGAGCCTTTCATGTCCGTTTTATTAATGATTTTGAAATACACGCCTTTCTTTTAAAAATAACCCATTGCCATGTTATTGGAAGCAAGATTTTACATGGTGAATATCTGATTGATGGAAGACTTATTAATCAAAGCAAATCTTCTTACTCCTACTTCTTAAGGGCTAAAAAAGAAGATCAAATTCAGATTGAGGGAGAGTTTTTGTTTTCAACTCTAAAATATAATAATAATTTCAACAAAAAAATATTGGAAAAACACTACCGCAGAGTATTTTCGTGTTTAAGAAAATAATAATAAATAAATTGACTGCTCAGAAAGAGACAGGTCTTTACAGAAAACCCATAGAAATAGAAAGCAGGGAAGGGAAATTTCTTTTAATTGAGGGCAGAAAGGTATTAAACTTTGCGTCCAACGATTATCTTGGTCTAAGCGTTTCAGAAAAATTAAGACAGAAGGTGTCTCGAAATTTTCTTAAGTACAATACATCCTCCTCGTCTTCGCGCCTTGTTTCAGGGAATTATTCCGTCATCAACCAGGCTGAGAAAGAATACGCCCGTTTTTTTGGTTATGATGATGCTCTGTTTTTCCCCAGCGGCTATCAGGCAAATATAGGCATTCTTTCCGCTCTTTTTGAAAAGGGTGATTTGTTAATTTTCGACAAGCATATGCATGCCAGCAGTGTGAAGGGTATGCTATTAAGTAGCGCTGATTTCCATGGATATAACCATAACTCCATGTCGCATCTTTGCAAATGGCTTGAAAAAACCAGCGGAAAGAACCCTGCAGTGCTGACAGAGTCTCTTTTCAGCATGGATGGTGATTTTCTTGATGTTCAGGGTTTTAAAGCTCTCAAAAAACGCTTCGATTTTTTCAGTATAGTTGATGAGGCACATGCTTTCGGTGCTGTGGGTACAAATGGCAGAGGCATTGCTCGTGATGTGGCCGATATCAGTATTGGAACTTTTGGGAAAGCCTTTGGTCTTTTTGGTGCTTTTGTACTAATGCCTGCAGGCTTCAAAGAATATTTTTTCAATTTTTCTTCGCCGTTAATTTACACAACCGCCCTTCCTGAAGCTCATGCCGCATCAGCCATAGACCTTTTAGAAATTATTTCTCAATGCGAAAAACAAAGAAAACATCTGTCTAAGATAAGCAGTCTTACTAAAGAAAGCCTTGTTTGCGAGGGTTTTTGTGTAAAAGGAGCCGCTCATATTCTTGCCATAGTGATTGGAGATGAAAGCAGGGCTATGGAGATATCTCGGAAGTTGCTTGAAGAAGATATTTTTGTTTTACCTGCACGGTATCCCACTGTGCCGCTGCATAAAGCCATATTAAGGATAGGCATGACTGCTCTTCATACTGAGGGAGATGTAAAAAAGTTAGTTAGTTCTTTAAAAGAGGTAACTGGAAAATTTGAAAAAGCAGACAGATAAAATTTTTGTTGTTGGAACCGATACCGGCGTAGGAAAAACGGTTCTATCTCTTTTGCTTATGCAATTCTTTTATGCAAAAGGTTATGCTCCTTTCTATATAAAGCCGATTCAAACAGGATGCAGCGATCCTTACGATAAAGACAGTGATGCAAGATTCATTTATAACCATGTAAAACAGCTATCTAAAAAAGATCCCGCTGATTCAATAGTCTATTGTTTCAGAGAGCCTAAAGCCCCTTATTTTGCTTCCCGCGATGAGGGAAAACATATTGATATAACGGCAATAAAGGATACGCTGGACAATAAAGCCCGTATTTATTCTCCTGTTATAATGGAGGCTGCCGGCGG
The DNA here is from genome assembly GCA_013792055.1 of Desulfobacteraceae bacterium. Classification (GTDB taxonomy): domain Bacteria; phylum Desulfobacterota; class Desulfobacteria; order Desulfobacterales; family ETH-SRB1; genus B13-G4. Next base: position 18,267 of record VMSQ01000027.1, on the reverse strand, counting down.
GCTTCTTGTACCGGTCAACGAAAATACATTAATAATCGATCTGATCAAAATTACCGACGCAAAACCAATTATTGCCGCCCGTGCAGGATTGGGTACAATAAACCATACTCTCCTTACAATAGAGGCTATGCATAAAAGGCATATTAAACCGCTCGGAGTAGTTTTTATAGATGCTGGAGAAAAGGCTACGCCTCAGGATATGATAAGCGAAAATATTGAAGCTGTTGAGAGCCACTCGGGCATAAAACCAATTGGAATAATTGGGAAAATTGATAATTTTATGTGCCCATTGAAAAAATACTATAAGCCTTTTGAAAAAATATTTAAAAGCAATTAATTTTTTTGTTGCTTTTTTTATCCTATCAGTTATTTAAAGCCACTTTTTCTTAATATACATACAGCAATTGTCTTATTATCTAACTACTTCTCACTTGAGAGTCCAAAGTTCTTTTAACGCATTGATATTCATGGGTTTGATTCATTCGTGACGTCATTCCGGCGAAAGCCGGAATCCAGAATAATTCCAAGAGCATAATAAAGCTGGATGCCGGATCGAGTCCGGCATGACGGCAGAACTTTGGACTCTCAAGTTAGTTACAGAACAAATCTATAATATATTTTTACCTGATAATTAGGTTATTTATTTTAAATCATTTATTTAGAATCCAAAAATTATTGCAAAGGATATAATAATGAAGGAAAAAGAACTTGATTTTTTTAAAGAGCTCCTAAATACCCAACTGGAAGAGCTTCTGAAACAGGCTGGTTATTCAGTCGCTGACATGAGGAAGGAGATCGGTAGTTATGGTGATCCTGTTGACATGGCTGCATTTGAGATAGACAGGTCATTGATGCTCCGTATTAGAGACAGAGAGAGCAGATTTATAAGGAAAATTAGAAAAGCCCTTGAACGAATTGAAGACGGTGTGTTTGGAATTTGCGAAAGGTGTGGTGAAGAAATTTCTATTAAACGTTTAAAGGCAAGGCCAGTTACAACTCTATGTATTGAATGTAAAACAAAGGAAGAAAAATTTGAGAGGGTAATTGGAATATAATCATATTTAAAGAAGTATCTGCAAGAAAGCTTATTTATACTTATGAAACATTGGCTAGGAGGGGAGGGTTTTGAACTCCTCCTTTGTAATGCTATATTTTTTCATCAATTTATGTAGTTGACGAGTGCTGATTCCAGCAACCTCGGCGCTTTCTTTTATTCGGCCTTTGTTTACAGCTAAGAGTTCCTTTAAATAAGACTTTTCGGTATGTTCTATGTCCGTGCGTCTCACTTCTGCCAAGCTGAGTGAAATGTTCGGCTTCATCTGAATCGGCGAAGGATTTGATGCGAAAAGCTCGTTTGGGAAGCTTTCGGGCGTTAGGATTGAAGACTTTTCCAGTATGTAAGCACGCTCAATAAGGTTTTCCATCTCACGGATGTTCCCTGGCCATGAGTACTTTCCAAAAGCATCTATGACATGGGGATGAACATCGTGAATCTCTTTTACATCAAATTTCTTCAGCCTTTTAAGAATGATCTCGACAATATACACAATATCTTCCATTCGTTCTCTGAGAGGTGGAATCTCTAGTGGAAAGACATTTAATCGGTAATAGAGGTCTCTTCTAAATTGGCCGGCTTCGCACATTTTCTTTAGATCCGTATTCGTGGCTGCTATCACTCTCACATTTGCCTCGATTCTCTCTTCTCCGCCAACGCGATGAAAAGTCCCATCCTGAAGTATCTCCAAGAGCTTGATCTGTGCAGAAGAAGTAATAGTGCCGATCTCATCAAGGAAAATTGTGCCCCCCTGGGCTATTTCAAACTTGCCCAACTTTCTCCGGATAGCACCTGTAAATGCCCCCCTCTCATGTCCAAACAGCTCACTTTCCAAAAGGGTATCTGGGATGGCTCCACAATGAACACTGATAAACGGCCCATCCTTGCGGTTGCTATGCTGATGAATCAGTCTTGATAGCACACCTTTCCCTGTTCCTGTTTCACCGTTCAGAAGAACCGTACTTTTGGTTGACGCAACAGCCCTCACCTTATCAAAGAGTCTTTTCATCAAGGGACTTCTCGTGCGCACGATTTCAAGTGAATCCTCCTGCCAGAATCTGTCCCGAAGGTAATCGAGCTCGGATTCCATGATTATAGTTGCATAGATGCTTTGAGTGATATGGTTCACTTCATCTGGATTGATGGGATAGGTGAGGTAATCGCTGGCTCCAGCCTTAACAGCCCCTACAGCCTCTCTGATCATTTCCTGGGATGACATGGCAATGATTTGAGCTGTCGGATACGCATGCCAAAATGGTTGTAAAGCCGTCTTATAGTTGTTGTTAAGCATTGACTCACGAAGAACTTCTATATCTATAAATAGGAATTCATACCGCTTTTTCCGGAACATCTCCAAACAGCCATCCTTGCTGGATACAGCATCGATCCTGTATTCGGATCGTAAGCTGGCACGTATCGCATTACAGGCCGATTGATTATTAGAAGCAACCAGAACGCCTTTCATCCATACCTCCACGCTAGTATCAATAGTGATTGATATCAGATCGATTCATTATCGCGGCTCAAAAACCTCAAGTCCTTTTTTCGCATATTACATGAAAAGCCTAAAGCCTTCAATAAAAAAAACAGAACTATTTGTTCTTATATATATTAATTATATCACCGAAAACCTGCTTAAACAATATTGAAACAATTTAAATTATTTATAGTTTCAATGGGTTTAATGATATTTGTTCCAATCTTAACAAAATGGCACAACTGTTGCTTTTTATTTTAGAAAATAACTTCTGAAATATCTTTCAGAATCACCATCAATTATAATTATAAATAACGGAGGTAATATTGTGAAAAAAACATCCTTTGTAGTTAGCGTTATGGCCTTTCTAATGGTTTCAATATTTCTTTCAACAAATGTATTAGCTGAAGAAATCACCATCAGAGGTACGGTTAATGATAAATATCAAATTGTAAGCGAAGACGGACAGATTTATGAAGTAGCGGAGAGTGAAAAAGGTGATGAGGTTGTTCTTCAAAATATTGGCAAAATTGTAAAAATAAGTGGAACAATTGAAGAGAGCGATGAGGGAGATAAAATCATTACTGTTATCTCATATGAAGTTGAAGCTGAAGTTGAAGCTAAAGAATAATAATTTAAGGTAATTGCACACAAATTCATAACATTTATAATTTTCGTGTGCAATTACCAAAAGTTAAAATGCCCTAAATAATCTTATAATCTTATCATCTTTCATCTTCACCTTGAAGACTAATTTTATGATGACAAGCGGGGCAAAAGAAATAGTTGGGGGAAGGATCCTTCCCGCAAATCTTACATTTTCTGCCTGTATTATTTTTCTTTTTTATCTGTCTCTTATAATCTTTTTCAACTTGCTTTTTCATAAGAAAACCCTGTTTCATATATTCTCTCAATAATTGATTATATTACACTTGCTGTCAATGCTTATCCTTATTTTATAAGCAAATTCCTTACCAAAATTACAACTGCTTGAAACATTAACTTTTACAAATATATATAATTTTAAATCGGCACTATCGATTCCTATTTTCGATTTAATAAGAACGTATAGTTCCGATATCAATTTGTACCTACCCTAATAAACCTTTAAATGTCAACGTATTATAGCTTTGGCACGGGTAGTGCTTTGGATTGTAAGTCAGAATATAAATTCTGTGGATATTCATACTACAAAGCGTGATCAAATAAAAGGTCGGTAAAGGCTTATCATGAGAATAGCGTCAACTGGAAAGGAGGTGAAGAAAAAAAGGAGAACAGTTGACAAACTGACCATGGTGAGAGGCATTGTAATCCCAGTTGATTGGGATAAGGAAGGTAACGCTCTTGCTGTTGCTATCTCTAGTCCGGATGAGCAGGAATATCTGATTGAACAAGATGAAAAGGGGAAAGAATTAATAGGGCTCATAAGGCAAGAGGTTGAGGTCAGCGGCATGGTGAGAAAGGCAAACAAAGATCGCAAGACCATTACAGTAAAAAGTTGCAGGTTAAAAACAAGTGAAAATCACTAATATAGAATCCTTTCTTTCGCCATTTTTGAAAAAAAATGAAAAGAAGAGCTTTAAATATTATTATTGACTTTTCACTACATTATTATTAAGGCTTCTGGGTTTTAGACAAAACTCTTTATTCAGACAAACAAAGGAGAAAAATATAATGACAAAGACACAACTTATTGAGCAGATGGCAAATGATGCCGGCATCTCAAAGACCGAAGCAGGTAAGGCCTTTAACTCGTTTATTGACGGTATTACGGAAGCAATCAAGGCGAAAGATGGCAAAATTACACTCACTGGTTTTGGTACCTTTTCAAAAGTTTATCGTAAAGCCCGCCAGGGAGTAAATCCTGCAACCGGCAAAAAAATAACCATTGAGGCCCGTAATGCGGTAAAGTTTAAAGCAGGCAAGGCCCTAAAAAACGCAATCTTATGATTTTTGGGCTTAATAGAATAAATAAAGGTGTCATGGCAAAACAGTTGCGACATATTTTATGGTTCTTTACATAGGCCAAGATTGAAACCATTATTGGGAAGGAAGGAGGATTTATGAAAAATGAAGAATCTGACATGTGGATATGGCCCCCATCTAATGCTGGACTTGAATGACTGCAATCCAGCAATCTTGGATAATCTTGAGGCTTGTTTTAAACTGTTGAATGAGTTGCCAGAGAAAATCGGGATGACAAAGATAACACAGCCCTATGTGTTTCGCTACAGCGCACCCGTACCCGAAGATGAAGGTATTACTGGCGTAACTATTATCGCTGAGAGTCATATCTCAATTCATACTTATCCCAGGAAGCGCTTCGCATTTGTTGACCTGTTTTCATGCAAACCATTTGATGTGGATGGGGCCAAAGACCATATTGTCCAATTCTTCCAATCAAAATCCCCTGTGTTTCATGTTCAGGAACGCGGCGCTGCCTTTCCTTCAGCCATTCGAATTGCATCATAGGTTTTTGTTCTTATGGAATTTAGTATATATCCTGGCCTTTATGGCTGCATTCCTGAAGAGTTCTGCCGGTACAAAGAGGCATCCATTGCAATTTTGCCAATCCCTTACGATGGCACATCCACCTGGATGAAAGGCTCAAACCTTGGTCCACAAGCCTTACTGGATGCCTCTGCGAACATGGAACTGTACGACATTGAGACCGATTCAGAAGTTTTCAAACGCGGGATTGTTACCATTGATCCAGTTTCTTGCCCAGATGACCCGGAAGCAATGGTCGATGTTGTTTGTGACCGTGCAAGATCCATCTTAAACGATGGCAAATTTATAGTTGGCATAGGTGGTGAACATACCATTTCCATTGGATCAGTTCGAGCTGCGGCAGAGAGATTTTCCGATCTTTCTGTTCTGCAGTTCGATGCTCACTCCGATACCCGAAATGAATATGAGGGCAGCCGGTATAATCATGCCTGTGTCATGTCCAGAATTGCTGAAATCTGCCCTTATGTTCAGGCGGGTATTCGAAGTATGGATTCCTCTGAACTCGAAAGGTTGAATCGCGATCGCACATTTTTTGCCCATGAAATCCTCAATGGCTCAAATGTGACCAATAAAATCCTGAAAGCATTAACACACAATGTATATATCACGATTGATCTGGATGTTTTTGATCCTTCAATCATGCCGTCTACCGGAACTCCTGAACCAGGAGGATTGGATTGGTATAGTTTGATAAAACTGATAAAATTGGTTGTAAGGGAGAAAGATGTAGTCGGAATGGACGTAACCGAGCTATTGCCAAATCCCGCCAACAGATCCCCGGATTTCATGGCCGCCAAATTGGTCTATCGGGTCTTAAGCATGATCTTTACAAAGAAAAAGGAAAGTTGATGGGGAAAAAAGATCTCTTAAGGAAATCAGTCGAGCATATCGACATTAAGACATTTGATGCCAGGCCGATCGTAGACGCCTACGCTTCAATGGCTTTCCAGGCGCGAAATCTTTCTGTTGCGGCAGAAATTTACAACCGCATGCTGTCAGATCACAACTGTAAAATCATTCTCACACTCGCGGGCTCTCTATTCAGCGCTGGTTTAAAGCATGTTGTAGCAGATATGATCGATCACAACATGGTGGATAGCATCGTATCTACAGGTGCTATCATTGTAGATCAGGATTTTTTCGAAGCGCTCGGTTTCAAGCATTACATCGGCAGCCCATATGCGGACGACATGGCATTGCAAAAACTTGCCATTGACCGGATTTATGATACATACATTGACGAAGACGAACTGCGAATCTGTGACATGACTATAGCAGACATTGCTGATACGTTGCCTCCGAGACCTCATTCCTCAAGAGAATTCATCCATGCCATGGGAACCTACTTAGAAAAGGAAGGGCTAAAAGCAGAACGGTCCGTAATTTACAGTGCTTATAAGAAAGGTGTCCCAATCTTTGTGCCCGCATTTTCAGATTGCTCCGCTGGTTTTGGGCTGGTCTATCACCAGTGGCACAAAAAGGAAGAACATCTGACCATCGATTCTGTTCGCGACTTCCGCGAACTGACAGAGATCAAGCTTGACGCAAAAGAGACCGGTATTATCATGGTAGGCGGTGGAGTACCCAAGAATTTCACTCAGGACATCGTAGTAGCTACAGATATTTTAGGAGAAGAAAAGCCCATGCACAAATACGCCATTCAACTCACCGTGGCTGACGAGCGGGATGGTGGACTATCAGGATCTACGCTCAAAGAGGCGTGCTCATGGGGTAAAGTAGACTTGAAGTACCAGCAGATGGTATTTGGTGAAGCTACCATTACACTTCCTCTGCTTGCCAGCGATGCCTTTCACCGAGGTGCCTGGAAAGATAGACCGCCGGGGAATCTTTCTTCCCTTTTCATGAAATAAAGACAATTTTTTACACCTCTATTCCAAAGAAATTTATTATAAGAGAATTGAGCCATTTTCTTAGCACAGAATAAGAATAGTAACGAGTTGCAATCTCGTAATTGTGATTTACCATTTCTTCTCTTTTTTCAGTCGATTCAAGGATTTCTCTTACTTTCTGAACTGTTTTTTTGGTCAGAAATCCATCCATGACTATCAGGTCGAAACCCTTTGGTTCTATATCTCTTACAAATGTGGCGTAACGGTTTATCAACAAGGGTTTTTTAAAGTAAACAGCTTCGAGAAAGGCATTCCCGAAACCTTCATACAGGCTGGGATAGGTGATAAAGTCAGCATGAGGGTAAATATCCCAGAGCGAATATTGATTAGGACTTTTCAGCCCATCGTTGGCTGGATCAGCTATACCTGTATCAAACAGGCGAAGGTCTACCCCGCGATCTTTTGCATTTTCTACAAGCCATTCGGCATATTCAAATCCTTCATCTCCTGCTTCGTGTGATATTACGAGCTTATAGCGCGGATCTTTCAATTCGTGGACCAGATCAATAGCATGTTCAATTCCTTTCCGCTGAACGACCCTGGATGGTTGCAAAATCATAACATCATCCGGCTTTAATCCAATTTTATTACGGAAATCCTCTGTACGTTTTTCATCCACAAAGGGTGGATTTTCAAAATCTATAACATTAGGAATAATGGTTGACGAAATTCCGGTACGGAGAGCCAGTTCTTCCCTGGCAGCAGAGTTAATTACCACGTGTTCAATATTAGACAGAGTGGGCGGAAATGCCATACGGATATAGTCGCTCACCGCATTGACTGTAAAACGTACCCTTTCCCAGTAAAAATCATGATGGTGTGCAATAGTTGGAATCTGAGTTTCAGCAATGATTTCTGTTAAAGCCAGTCCAAGAGGGACATGCAGGGGAATGGTTAAAGCATTTTCAGCAATCAACATGTCGATTTTAAATTTTTCTATGAATTCATAGAGTTCTGCTTTTAAAAAAGATCTTGAGGAATGAATTGCATTGGTTGCAGCGCGACTTCTTCTATTTTTACCAAAAATCTGGTCATTGATCCATTTATTATCTTTATGCTTAAAGAAAGCTTCTGTGACCAGAAAGCTGTTTTGGGAATTTCTGTCCAGTTCGCCGGCAAACCAGAAACAGGAATGTCCGCTTTTTTTTATAACCTGTGCCCACTTGCTCGATTCTAATGTAACCCCGTCTGTTCCCGCAAAGCGTGTTGAAACAAACCCGATGTTTTTCCCCATTAAATTTTACCTCTTAAACCATTCTTTCAATTTCCTTTAACTTTTTATCAAGCCTTTTTTCAGAAACAGGAAAAGCTGTCTTAAGTTCCTGGGCAAAAATAGATACTTTGTATTCTTCGATTAGCCAGAAGTATTCATCAATTGCCAGCTTTTTTTCTTCCGATACAAAAGTAGAAAGCTTTTTTAACATTTCATCAAGTCTGTCAACATAAATCTTAAGTTTTTTTGCTTTTAACTCATCCTTTTCAAAATTTACAGATGCTCTTTGTGCCCGGATACCAATTGCCTTGATATATCTTGTAATATGGGTCAGCCTTTCATTATCGTATAAATTCATAAATCTTTCAGGAACAAGCCTTGACAGTTCGTTTCTCAGGCCATTAAAAAACTGTGCAGTATTGCTGCCTGGTTTGTTTGCATTTTCCAAATTATAAATAGCTAATCTTGTTTCATGATAGACTTCAAGAACTGGTAATATTCTGTCTATTAACTCCTGCCCTTTTTTAAGTATGTCTGGTCCTATGAATCCGGCATATGAGTAAAAGTCATCTTCTGTTCTTATGTTTCTGCCGAATAATATGTTAATAATACTATCATAAAGCCTTTGCTCAAAAATCCTTGCCCCACCAAAATAGTTGGCTATCTTTTTTTTGTCTTTAGGCGGAGTCAGACTCTTTTTTAAAAATTTCAAATCTTTTGAAAAATATATGCTGAAAAGTGCAGCAACGCCCTTTTTATGAGATTCTACAGCTTCGTCCCTTTTTTGGAAAAGTTGTAACTTTATGCTTTTATTATCTTTTTTTTCTAATTCAAGGCCTGGATATACAACCCATTTTGTGCCGTATTTCCCTGTTATGGTGATGGTGTCGGGCAGATCGCCAAAGTTCCATTTTGTTATGTTGATTATTTCTTGTTCTTTTTTTGCGCATTCAAATTCGTCAATTTTATCCTGATCCGCCATGCTGAATATATCTCGGCTCAGAATGGTCTTGTCTCTGCCGGAAGATATAACCTCGCCGTTTGGACCTGTAATAGATATCCGCATTTTAAGGTGATCGGGCAGTTGAGCCTCAGGCCATATCAAAGGAGGTATGTCCACCCTGAAGCGTCTAAGAATGAATTTGCTTAGATCCGCTATCAGAGAAGTTGATTCCTTAGGCATTTCATTCACAATTATATCTACGGTATTTGCTACAGGGACAAGCTGTTTTCTGTAATCTTTGGGAAGCCCTTTAATAAGTGCGGCTATTTTTTCCCTGTACAGGCCGGGTACAAGCCATTCAACAGATTCTGCAGGAACAGTTGCCGCAATCGCTGACGAAACTTTAATGGTTACACCATCATCGAGGCTTCCAGGTTCAAAACTGTAATTACATTTGAATTTGTGTGCTCCAAGGGTAATGTTCTCCGGGAAAAGAGACAGTTGTTCTTCATCAGGCAAATATCGGAGAAGATCCTCTTTTTTCATTCTAAGGAATCTGTCACTGCCTTTTTTCTTAAGATATTTTTCAAGGGTTCTGATATCATAAATTTTTTCAAGTCTTTTTTGATAAAAAGCAAAAATATCCTCATCGCTTATTAGAATATCCCTTCTCCTTAACCTGTTTTCCATGTTACTGATTTCATCAATGAGCCTTCTATTATGCTCCATGAATGAAAGGGGTTTTCTAATATCTCCTTCAACCAGCGCACTGCGGATAAAAATTTCCGAAGCTTCTTCAGGATTAATCCTGCCATAGGATACAGGCCTTTCGGGTACTATTATGAGGCCATACAGGCTTACCTGCTCATAAGCTGCTACCTCTCCTCTGCTTCTTTCCCAGTGCGGCTTCATGTAAGTATATTTGCACTGATTTCCGCCCAGGGCCTCAAACCAGTTGCTGTCGATATTGGCAACCGTTCTGGCAAAAAGCCTGGATGTCTCCACCATTTCAGCAGCAACTATCCATGCTTTTGCTTTGTTGAAAAGCCCTGAACCAGGGAATATCATCACCTCTTTACCTTTTGCAGCCTGAAAGATGTTCTTTTCCTTTTTTACGGCAATGTTAGATAAAAAACCGCTCAATATGGATTTATGGATCGCTTCGTATTGTTTGCTATAAAATTCCTGTTCTGAATTATTTAGCTTACCTGCCCTCTGTCCTCTGACCTCTGACTTCTGTCCTCTGACCTCTGACTTCTGATCTCTGTCCTCTGACTTCTGACTATTGATCCCGGATTCCTGAAGTATAGCGAAAATCTGTGCATGGATATCACGCCATTCCCTTATCCTTTTAAAGGAAAGATAATGCTTTTTACAAAATTTCTTCATTCTGTTTGTGCTTTTTTCCTGTTGCCAGGTATCATGATATCTTTTCCAGATATTAAGAAGAGTAATAAAGTCAGACGAAGGATCTCTAAAGAGTGCGTGTGTCTGGTCGGCTTCCTGAGTTTTCTCGACAGGTCTTTCACGAGGGTCCTGAATACTCAGGGCAGAGGCGATAACGGCTATTTCATTTAAGCATCCCTCCTGGTTTGCTTCAATAAGCATCCTGGAAAGTTTTGGATCGACCGGCATTTGGGCCATAAGCCTGCCTTTTTCAGTAAGAAAAAAATTTTTGCTCCTTGATTCCTTACTTCTTTTTACGGGTTTGATAGCTCCCAGTTCTAATAGAAGATCAAATCCGTCGCGTATACTGCTTGCGGCCGGTCTGTCTATAAAGGGAAAATTTTCTATATCTCCAAGTTTTAAGGCAATCATTCTCAAAATAACTTCAGCAAGATTTGCCCTTAAGATTTCCGGAGGTGTAAAAAGAGAACGGGACAAAAAATCCTGTTCAGGAAACAATCTTATACAAATCCCGTTTTCAACCCGTCCACATCTGCCTTTTCTCTGGTCAGCGCTGCTTCTGGATATGGGAACAACAGGGAGAGAGGTGGTCCTTGATCTGGGAGTATAACGTGAAATACGCGCAAGCCCCGTATCTATCACATATTTTATACCCGGTATTGTTATTGAAGTTTCGGCAATATTTGTTGCAACAATGATCTTTCTGCCAACCTGGCGTGAAAAGACTTTTGACTGCTCTGGGGATGAAAGTCTTGCATACAGCGGAAGAACAATCACACTCTTATAGTTTCTTCCTTCCAGGATCTCGCAGGTTTCACGGATATCCTGCTCTGTGGGCATAAATACAATAATATCGCCGTAGGGACTTTTTTTCTGTAATTTGTCAACAGCAAATGCCGCCATCTCAACATGTGTCCGTTCATCACTGCCTTCAGGTTCCTGTTCCATAGTAAAATATTGCACATCAACCGGGTACATACGTCCTGATACTTCTATAACAGGGGCATTATCAAATGCTTTTGAAAACTTTTCCGTATCAATGGTTGCGGATGTTATTATTACTTTAAGATCTTTCCTTTTCTTTAAAAGGGTCTTTAAAATGCCTAAAATAAAATCAATATTAAGGCTTCTTTCATGCGCCTCGTCCACTATTATTGTGTCGTATTCGTTCAGATATTTATCGTTCCGTGTTTCGGCAAGAAGTATGCCGTCAGTCATAATCTTTATAAATGCATCATCGCCGGTTTCATCCTTGAACCTTATTTTGTAACCCACAGACCTGCCAAGCTCTTCTCCGAGTTCTTCTGCTATGCGCGTGGCAACAGTTGTGGCAGCGATCCTTCTGGGCTGGGTGCATCCAATCTTGCCGTCCACACCTCTTCCTGCTGCAATGCAGAACTTTGGTATCTGGGTAGTCTTGCCTGAACCTGTCTCGCCGGAAATTATTAATACCTGGTTTTTTGAAATTGAATCAATTATTTCATCCTTCTTGTCGGTAATTGGAAGATCAGGATTATAGGTTAGCCTGGGCGGGTTTTGTTTTCTCCATGACTTTTTTTTGATAGAGGCATGAAGCTGTTTTTCAAGCCTGAGAAATTCCCCTTTTACATCGTTATCAGTCAAAGTTTTTGTTTTAGAGTATTTTATGCGTAGAATTTCACGCCTTACAGCCTGCCTGTCAGCACAAAGAGCCTCTGGTAAAAGTGATTCTAATTTTTTTATTCGGTCATTTTTCATTTGTGATTTTGCGGTTTTGATAACAGTGTTTAATTTCCTTGAAATATAAGTAATTATATCATAGCTATATAAAATTGGTAGAAAAATATTGGTTTAATCAAACCTTATCAAACAAAGCTTATTATTAAATTTTGGCTATTATGGATTTTTATACACTTAGAGGCAGAAAAGCGGGTTACTATGAGACTTCTTGTTATCACATCACTATTGCTTGTAATAATATCTGGCTGTTCCTTTCCCTCAAAACCCACGGAACCTCCTGAAAAGCCTTTTGCCAGCGACGGGTGTTCATGCTGGCCGGATTGGGACTATTACGACTGTTGCTATAACCATGATAAAGACTACTGGTGGGGCGGAACACCTCAGGAAAGGAAAGAATCAGATCTAAGATTAATGAAATGTATATCTGAGAAGGGTCATACTATCCTGCCGATATTTATGTATATTGGAGTTAGAATCACCGGCCACGGCTGGTTGCCGACCCCGTTTCGCTGGGGCTTTGGCCGTTCGTGGCCCGAAGGTTATTATTCCGAACCGGAAAAAGCAGAAGAATAAACCAAGTCCTGCGATAGCATTATGCCTGAGACCCCACGCTACCCTGTGAGTGCCGGGCAACGATGTATTCCTGAATTCAAAGGTCTTGATATTCAAATTTTTCTACGTCGAATAATCCTCTGTCGGTAAGCTTCAGTTTCGGGATAACAGGTAGAGACATAAATGATAAAGTCATAAAAGGTGACCGGAGCGTATGAGGTAAGCTGAAAAAAGCGAATACCAATGCGCCCTTTATCCTCTTGTCAAATGTCTGTATTTGATCCGATGGGGCTGTTTAGCGGCCGTTCCAAGCCTCTTTTTTCTGTCCGCTTCATAATCTGAATAATTGCCTTCAAACCACATGACAGTACTGTCTCCCTCAAAAGCAAGAATATGGGTGGCGATGCGATCGAGAAACCAGCGATCATGAGTGATAATAACCGCACAGCCTCCAAAATGTTCCAACGCTTCTTCAAGGGCACGCATTGTATTCAAATCAAGATCATTTGTAGGTTCGTCTAAAAGCAACACATTGGCGCCCTCTTTGAGCATACACGCAAGATGGACTTTATTACGCTCGCCGCCTGAAATCATGCTTACTTTTTTCTGCTGGTCTGATCCCGAAAAATTAAAACGGGCAACATAGGCCCTTGAGTTCACTTCTATTTTCCCAAGCTCAACCATCTCCATGCCCCCGGAAATCACTTCCCATACTGTCTTGTCGGGTTTAAGAATATCGCGTTCCTGATCAACGCAAGCGAGTTTAACAGTGTCCCCGATCTTAATGATCCCGGAATCAGGTTTTTCCAAACCAGTTATAATTTTAAAGAGTGTTGTTTTGCCTGCGCCGTTAGGACCAACAACGCCGACAATACCTCCCGCAGGTAAAGCAAATGTCATTCCCTCAAAGAGAAGACGATCGCCATATGCTTTGCTCAGATTTTCTGCTTGAATAACTACCTTTCCAAGACGTGGTCCTGGTGGAATATATATTTCAAGATCTTTGGCCCCTTTTTCATAATTCTGGCTTAAGAGTGTTTCATAAGCATTAATGCGTGCCTTTCCCTTTGCCTGGCGGCCTTTTGGTGACATGTTGATCCATTCCAATTCCCGCTGCAAGGTCTTCTGCCGTTTTGATTCTGATTTTTCTTCCTGGTTAAGCTGTAATTGTTTCTGTTCAAGCCATGAAGAATAGTTGCCTTTCCACGGGATGCCGTGTCCTCGATCGAGCTCTAAAATCCAACCCGCCACGTTATCCAAAAAATAACGATCATGCGTGACAGCAATCACCGTACCTTTATACTGCTGAAGATGATGTTCGAGCCAGGCGACAGTTTCGGCATCCAGATGATTTGTCGGTTCATCCAATAGCAGGATATCCGGCTTCTGCAATAAAAGTCTGCATAAAGCCACGCGTCTTTTTTCACCACCGGAAATAACATTAATTGGAGTATCTCCCGGAGGGCAGCGCAGCGCATCCATTGCCATTTCTAAACGCGCGTCAATATCCCAGGCATCAAGATGATCAATTTTTTCCTGCAATTCGCCCTGGCGCTCAACAAGTTGATTCATTTCATCGTCAGACATGGGCTCAGCAAATTTTTCACTGATTTTATTGTATTCCTCAACAAGATTTACAACCTCCAGCAGGCCTTCTTCAACTACAGCTTTTACGGTTTTATCTGAATCAAGCAAAGGTTCCTGCTCAAGAAACCCTAAAGTGTACCCCGGGGAAAGTACGGCTTGTCCGTCATATTCCTGATCAACACCTGCCATAATACGTAAAAGAGAACTTTTCCCCGCGGCATTTAATCCTAAGACGCCAATTTTGGCACCAAGAAAATAGGAAAGGGATATGTCTTTTAGCACAGGTTTGTTATGGTATGCCTTGCTGACTTTCGTCATTGTATAAATAATTTTTTCCGGTTCGTTACTCATTGGAAGTCTCTTTCAATTTTTAGTCGGATAGTTTTCAACAAAGGTGGATTGGCCCAAGTTCTCCAAGTGGATACAGATGTTCGGTATATAAATTCAATAATTTGTATGCCATACAGCATAATCATGTATAAATTGGTAATTTACATCCATAAAATCAGCACACTCCAACCATGAAAGTCCTATTTCAAAAATCTTTTGGTCAGAGATTCTTTTGACTTTAGCGATAATATCATCATCTCCTGAATTTGGAGGCAGCAATTCTAATAATTCGAATTGATCCGTAAAAGATGGATTATTCTTTTTTAATTCTTGATATTCACGATTATCCCATCCGCCAAGCACGTATGGTTCTTCCCATAGGAAGTCCTCTATGCCCGTAAGGAGGCAAGGTGTTTTCACTGTTTTTCTTAGATATGTCAGATACCTGATTGCGTTTTGGCTGTTACGCTCACAATCTTTTCCTAAAATCTCTTTTATTCTCTCAAACTGCTTATCCATTTTGTTTATTCCTGCCGCCATGCATCACCAGCCTTCCCCTACAATGGAAAAATAAAATGGACTTTTTAAGAAGCCGTCAGGATTAACTTTTGATCAAAGAGCTTCCTGTCATCTGTTCAGGCTTGTCGATATTCATGATATGAAGAATGGTAGGGGCGATATCTCCCAATACGCCATCTGGTCTTAGATTTATATTTTTTCGTTCGTCATCGACCAGTATAAATGGAACAGGGTTGAGTGTATGGGCTGTATGTATATGTCCATTGGTTTCAATCATCTTTTCTGCATTTCCGTGATCGGCGGTAATTAATACCGTACCTCCCTGGGCCTTTGCCTGGCTCACAACTCTTTCCACACATTTATCAACTGTTTCGCAGGCTTTGATTGCAGCTTCAAGAACTCCTGTATGTCCCACCATATCCATATTGGCAAAGTTAAGAATAATAATATCATAATTTTTTGACTGCAAACGGGAAATAACTTCTTCTGTTACTTCAAAAGCGCTCATTTCCGGTTTTAGATCATATGTTGGAACTTCGCGCGGTGATGGTATCAAACATCTGTCTTCAAGATGAAAAGCCTTTTCTTCACCGCCATTAAAAAAGTAAGTTACATGAGCATATTTTTCTGTTTCAGCTATTCTGAGCTGTTTTAAATTATTTTTACTTATAACTTCACCAAGTATTCCATCCATATGAATTGGAGGAAAAGCAACTGGAAGTGGAAATTTTTCATCGTAAATCGTCATACACACAAAATCACAAAGCTTGGACAAGGAAGTTCTATTGAAAAATGTAAATTCCGGATCTGTAAACGCCTGTATAATTTGCCGCGCACGGTCTGCCCGAAAATTAAAAAAGATGATACCATCATTTTCCTGAACAGTTCTAAGCGGCTTCCCGCGTTCATCTGTAATAATAACCGGTTGTATGAATTCATCGGTTTCATTCCGGCTGTATGCATTTTTTACAGCTTCAACGGAATTCTTTTCCTTAACACCTTCACCTAACGTATATAGACGATAGGCCTTTTCAATGCGGTCCCATCTTTTATCGCGATCCATTGCATAATATCGACCGCAAATGCTAACAATGGTCCCAAAGCCGATTTTATTTATATAATTCTGTAAGGTTTTTATGTAATCAGCTCCGCTGTCAGGAGGAGTATCCCGACCATCAAGTATGGCATGGATGTAAACATTTTTGATATCTTCTTTCTTTGCCATGTCCAGCAAAGCCAGTAAATGGCTGAGATGGCTGTGAACGCCGCCATCTGAAACAAGTCCCATCAAATGCAATGCAGAATCATTTGCTTTAACTTTTGATATTACAGACTTTAAAACATGATTTTCAAAAAATTCTCCGCATCTTATTGATTTGTCTATTCTTAGAAGATCCTGATATACCACCCTTCCAGCTCCGATATTAAGATGCCCGACCTCGGAATTTCCCATAATTCCTTCTGGAAGTCCCACAGCTTCCCCTGAACACAAAAGGCTGGTGTGTGGATATTCTTTCTCAAGCCTGTCAAGATAAGGAGTTTTGGCCAGCATAACAGCATTGCCTTCGCTATTAGAACTAATTCCCCATCCATCCAGGATAATAAGCATACAAAATTTTGTATTACTCATTATAGTCAACTATCCTTTTCGCATCTATCCAGAGGCCTTCGAGATCATATAAAGTACGTATTGGTTCATAAAAAATATGAATAATAACATGGCCGTAATCCATAACGACCCAGTGCCCTTCTTGTTGACCCTCAATGCTAAGTGGTTTTATTCCATTCTTCTTCAGATCTATCTGAATATATTCAGCAACCGCTCCAACCTGACGATTAGAAAGCCCGCTGCAAATTATAAAATAATCCGCAATAGAAGTCAGCCCCCGAACATCAAGGGCAACCAGCCCTATAACCTTTTTGTTCAAGGCCGCTTTAATATAAACATCGAGAGAAGGATCATGGTTACAAATCATACATAAAGTCCTTTGCTGATTATAAAGTCTTCTACTTTCTTAGGAACGAAAAGTTTAATGGGTCTGCCTTTTTTAATAAGATTGCGAATTTGAGTTGATGAAATGTCAACTGAATCTATATCAACAAAAAAAATTGTCTGCTTTTCGTCATGAATAAAACATGATCGGGAAATGGAAAATTTATAGCTGCCGGATATTTTTCCCTTAATATAATCTTCAAGAACTTTCCATTTAAACGATCCCTCAGTATCTACACCTCTCGGCCGCGCCATAACAATAAAAGCTGTAAGATAAAAAAGATCTGAGTAGGATTTCCAGGTATCTATTTCAAGGAAGGCGTCAATGCCAAGTATAAAGTAAAGCCTGGAATTATATGGCAGAATGGATTTAAAGTGGTTAACAGTATCAACAGTATATGATGGGCCTGAACGCTTTAGCTCAACATCGGAGATAATAACTGAATTTAAACGATCAGAATACTCTGAGACAGCAAGCCGAATCATCTCAAGGCGATATTTTGCATCAACCACATCACCCGGCTCCTTGTGGGGAGGAAGAGCTGCTGGAATCAGATAGCATTTATCCAAGGCAAAACGATTTTGCACATCCTGAATAGCTCTAAGATGCCCTACGTGAATCGGGTTAAAAGTCCCTCCAAACAGCCCTATATGTTCCAAAAAACAGACCTCTTATGTAACGGTCCACAGTTCACGGTTCACGGTTCACGGTTTTTTTAGTGAATTTTGTAATGATCGAAGCATGGCAACTACTCAGGCGTTTAGGCCGTGAACCGTGAACTGTGAACTATTACCTATATTCTTATCTGTCCATTACCAAAAACAACAAACTTGGTTGTTGTTAGTTCATTAACACCCATAGGCCCAAAGGCATGAAGTTTTGAGGTACTTATGCCTATTTCCGCTCCAAGCCCAAGCTGCCCCCCATCGTTAAAACGAGTAGAAGCATTGACAAGAACGACTGAAGAATCCACCTCGCGGACAAATCGCCTCGCTCTATTATAATCTGAAGTAACAATTGCTTCTGTATGGCTGGAACTATATCTTGATAT
>VMSQ01000102.1 GCA_013792055.1 Desulfobacteraceae bacterium | reverse complement strand
TGCTTCAAAAATATCAGCATCTTTGTCAATTGTGATGACATCCTTGGTCATCGATTGGCTGACAAACATTTTATCCTCCAATATTATTCTATCCGAAAAACGGTCGCCAGAATAAACTTTTTAAAATCAATTAGTTGTTTAATAGAATTTCAACATGATTTTTTGCCAGCTCTGGAAGGCGTTTAAGAGAATATCCTCCTTCCAGCACAGAAATTAATCTACCATTAGAATAACTGCCTGCCATTTTGACTATTTTTTCCATTATCCACGAAAAGCCTTCTGTTGATAACCGGATATCTGACATATCATCATCAACATGAGCATCAAAACCCGCAGATACAATAATGAATTCAGGCTTGAATGTCTCGAAGGCAGGGAAAAGCTCATTTTCAAAAAATTTTTTGTATTCACTGTCTCCTTGGTCCGGTAAGACCGGAGAGTTCAATGTAAATCCATAGCCGGGCCCTGATCCCTTTTCAAATTCTCGGCCGGTACCAGGATATCCAAATGAGGGGTGTTGATGAATTGAATAATAAAATACAGATGGATCTTCTTCAAAAATATGTTGAGTTCCATTACCATGATGGACATCAAAATCCACAATTCCAACCCTTTTTATATTCCATTCTTTTTGAAGATACCTTGCAGCAATTGCAACATTGTTGAAATAGCAGAAACCCATAGCTCTGTTAATTTCAGCATGATGCCCTGGAGGCCTTACAGCACAGAAGGCATTATCAATTTTGTTTTCCATGACCAGCTTGATTGTATCAAGAATGCCTCCCACTGCGAGCAAAGCTGTCTCATAAGTTTCAGAGCACATCTGGTTATCAGGACTGTCAAATATCTTTTGCCCTGCAAGACAAGCTTCTTTAAAACGATTAATATACTCTTTCTCATGCACAGATTCTATCCACTTAAGATCTGCTTTGCTTGCCTTGATCAAGGTTAGCATGGAAAGAAGATTTGCGTCTTTTATTCCGCTATAAATAACTTTCAGTCTTGCAGGAACTTCAGGATGATATGGGCCGGTATCGTGAAGTAAGTATCTTTCATCATATAAGAAGCCGGTTTTATTCATAATTGTCTCTTAATTTAAGTTATTTAATAATAGTATTAAATATTTCAAATGCTGCTTTAACAGCCTTATTGTCATTAGGCATTTTAATAGTAGGGATTCCATTTAAGTCATATTCGTAAAGTGTGCTATCATCAGGTATTGTTCCAGCAATTTCAATACCGTTATTTTGAATCATATCAAATACAGCTTCAGATGGTTTCTCCTTTACCTTATTAATAATCAGATAGCTTTTTGAAACCCCTATATTTAGCTCATTTGCAAGTTGGTTAATTCTTATAGCTGTTTGGAGTCCTCGCCTTGATGTGTCGGAAACAATAAGCAGAACATCAACATTTCTTGTTGTTAAACGGCTGATATGTTCCATGCCGGCCTCATTATCCATTACTATATAAGGATAGTTGCCTGTAAGCCGTTCAAGAAATCCTGTTAAAAGATTATTTGCAGCACAATAACAACCAGCACCTTCGGGCTGCCCCATAACTATAAGATCATATCCTTCAGTCTCAACAATAGCTTGTTCCAGTTTCATTGACATGAATACGTCTTTAGTCATACCACTTGGGACATTTCCTTTTTTCATTTCTTCACGGGCATTCCCAAGCGTATCTTTAACCTCAAGGCCAAGCACTTCGTTTAGATTTGCATTTGAATCCGCATCTACTGCAAGTACAGGGGTTTTCCCCTTGATTACTAAATATTTTATAAGCATGCCTGCTATTGTAGTTTTGCCTGTACCTCCTTTTCCGGCCAGGGCAATTGAAAAAGGCATATAATATTTATTTCTCCAAAGATATAGATAGAATTTAGCTCGCTTCGCTCACAATTGGAATGGTGGAATATTGGGGCGAAGCCCCTAAATTCTGCTTAATTATGCCAGTTTAACAAAACAGTCAACTATTTTAGGCAATATTATTAGCCTTGATTCCTAATCCCTACAAACCCTAAAGTGAGACCTTTGCAAAACGCCCTCTTTTGCCCGATTTCGGTGTCAGGCTCAAATTTTAAGCCTCGAAATACTCAATGTATTCCTACATTTAAAATTTTCGCCTTCCTTGAACTTGAACAAAATTGAACATTTTTCAAAGGTCTCAAAGTATAGTATAACCTGGGCCATCGCCACCCTCCGGGCATGTCCAGGTAATATTGCTGAACGGATCCTTGATCTCGCAAGTTTTGCAGTGAAGGCAGTTGGCTGGGTTAAGTTTAAGTCGTTTTTGAGAAGTCTTTTCGTCCATTTCAATTTCGTAAACATTACCTGGACAGAATTTAGTGCAGGGACATTGATAATTCGTGTAGCATTGATTAACACAGAGATTCTTATCATGAACTATAATGTGGCACGGCTGGTCCTCTCTGTGCATGGTCTTTGAAAGATAAACACCTGTAAGTTTATCTACATACAAGACACCATCAAAAATCTTTTTGTCGGAATTTTTTCCGGCACGCCCCCCATTTTCTGCAATCCTTAATGTTTTGCAATCTTCTTCAATAGGCATATTGTCATATATACCCCGTCCTTTTGTGAAATATTGAGCTCCAAGAAGTATAAATTTAAACAATCCTTTTTTTGAAAGCGTCTGTGAAAAATTTCTTCCTTCAAAAATTTCTTCTTTTACCCAGCTTTTTTCAAATAGTTCATTATAATAACCGAGAGTTTCCTGAGTAAAGCTGTTTTTTTCAACAGCCTTCATGACTGCTTCTGCTGCCAGCATTCCGGACTTCATGGATACATGGATACCTTTAAGTGCCGGAGTATTATGTATTGAAGCACAGCTTCCTGCAAATACTCCACCATCAACAGACAGCATCGGCATCGTAAAATATCCACCGGTAGGAACAGTCCTTGCGCCTTGTTCTATTACTTTGCCGTTTTTAATAATATTTGCCACAAAAGGATGTCGCTTGAATTTTATAAATTCTTCGTAAGGATCGAGCATCGGGTCACTGTAAGATAGCGCTGTAAGATAACCAATAGAAACCTTGTTGTCTTTCATTTCATAAATAAATCCACCGCCCGGTGTATTAAGGCCTAATGGATAGCCATAAGTATGAATATCGTTGCCTTTGCTGGTTGTAAAATAGTTTTTTTCAGGAAGCTGTATAACTTCTTTGATTCCAGTTTCAAAAACCTGTGGCATCTTCCCGGAAAATATATCAAGCTTTTCCTCAATATCTCTGACAAGGCTTCCCTTTGAACCTTCTCCCAAAACAGTAACTTTAGCCAGTAAATCTATTCCTGGTTCAAAGTTACCTTTTGGAGTGCCGTCCTTTCCAAGTCCTTTATCGCCAGTGCGAACTCCGGTTATTGTCTTTTGGTCTAAAGCATAAAGAATCTCTTTCCCTGCAAAACCGGGGAATATGTTTATCCCAAGTTCTTCGGCTATTCCGGCAAGCCACTTTGTAAATTTAGAGAGACTAATAATAAAGAAATTTTTGTTATGCATATATCTTGGTATAAAAGGTAGATGGTAATATTTATTCTTTGTCAGGAAGTAAAATTCGTCATCCCTTACCGTTTTTTCGATTGGACAGCCTCTTTGCAGGAAATCAGGTACAAGCTCTTTTAATGCAATGGGATTTAACACTGCACCACTCAAAGCATTTGATCCAATATCCGATCCTTTTTCAATGAGAGCCACTTCAAGAGTTATATTTTTTTCTCTTGCGATCTGCATCAATCTTATTGCGCCTGCAAGATTTGCAGGTCCACCCCCGACAAATAACACATCAAATTCGATCTTTTCGCGTTCAGTGTTCATTTATTTCACCTTTGAAATCTGTTCATTTATTTAGTGCCTGAACGAAAACTGCTATTTTCCCCAATTTCTGCGTCTGGCTCAAATTTTAATCCTCAAAATACTCAATGTATTCCTGCGGTTAAAATTTTCGCCTTCCTTGAACTTGGAAAAACTATCTAGTTTTCGTTCGGGCACTATTTAGCGTTACAATAACTCCCCAACTACTGAATTAGATGGTTCTAAAAACATTTTAGTTCACATATATATCATAATTTTTATAAGGGCATAAACAATAGCTTAAAAATAATCAAATATAATGATAAGTATTTTTTGTAAATAAAATAACGGAAGATAATGAGTTGTACTATTGTGCCGGAATTTTTCTCAGACTAAAATATTGCCATAAAACCGCCAGTCAAGGATATTCGGCAAGTCATCAATTAATTATTGGGAGATTTAAAATACACTTATTTTTAAAAAAATCTTGACACTTTCCATGTCGCCATTATATAGGAGACAAGTTTTTTGCAAAATTGAGTCGAGTTAGACTATCAGTATCAAGATATATACACTGTCATATAAAGTTACTTAGTTTTAAGGTGCATTATGAGCTTCTTTGTTACTTTTATTATCCTGTTTGTGTATTGGATGGTAATGGCAGGAAAATTTGACATTTTTCACGCCTCTTTGGGAGTTATCTCCTGTCTTTTTGTATCCTATATGTCTCACGATTTATTATTTAAGAATATTAAATCCGGGGGAAAAATAAAAGAAGTCGTACGATTTATATTATACATCCCGTGGCTCATCTACCAAATCATACTGGCAAATCTTCATGTTGTTCGCCTTGCCTTGAGCCCGAATATGTATGACCTTATTGATCCCCACCTTATGAGATTCAAAATAAAGATAAAAAAAGATATCTCAAAAGTTACATTTGCCAACTCCATTACACTTACTCCAGGTACTATTACTGCTGATATTATAGATGATGAATTCGTTGTTCATGCCTTGAGCCAGGCGGTTGATGACGATTTGATGACAGGCGAGATGGAAAGAAGAGTCGCTCATATATTTTCGGAGGATTAAAAAATATGGATACCTTTTTTATTACCACAGGTGTCATATTAGGGTTATTAACGCTAGTCTGTCTTTACAGGGTGGTGGCTGGCCCAACCGTTTTAGACAGAATCATTGCAGTAGGAGCTATCGGCAATAAAACGACAGCAATACTTCTTCTTATGGGAATGATATTTGGCAGGGTAGAGATGTTTGTCGATATTTCAATAAGTTATGCGCTTCTAAATTTTATTGCCACGCTTGGTGCAGCTAAATACTTTAGAGTAAGGAAAAGCATTGTTCCTGGTTCTAAATACCTTAAGGAGAAAGGAATCTCATAATGTCTATTATGTCCATTGTTTCCATTTTGTTTATAGCTGGCGGAACTTTCTTCTTTTTTGGTGCAACTGTCGGGCTTATACGATTCCCAGACTTTTATGCAAGAATGCACGCCACTGGAAAAGGTGATACGCTTGGCGCTTTTTTAGTCGTTATAGGGATTGCCTTATATAATTTGCATAATGGGTTAGAATTGGGAAGCATATTAACGAGTATAAAGGTTATTTTTATTGCGATATTTATCTTTTTGGCCAACCCCACAGCAACCCATGCAATTACTAAAGGAGGGCTTGACGCAGGGGTTGTTCCATGGACAAAGGAGAAAACAAAATGATATGGCAATTCGATCTGATTTTACTTACTCTCGTTGTTATATGCGCGGTGGCTGCAATTACTGTGAAAGATCTTCTAAGTTCTGCCATTGTTCTTGGTGCATACAGTTTTCTCATGTGCCTTATATGGACTGGCATGGGCGCTGTTGATGTTGCTTTTACAGAAGCGACAGTTGGGGCCGGTGTAAGCACGGTCTTCTTTGTTGCTGCAATATACCATACTACAAGGAGGACAAAAGATTGAAAACGTTAGATATTATAGGGTGGTTTGCAGTTCTTACCACCGGAGCACTTCTTATATATGGAACCGCGGAAATGCCCAACTGGGGTGATCCTAATTCTCCTCCATCCACGCACGTATCTCCTCGGTACATAGAAAAAGCTGATGAAGAAACTCATACTCCCAATATGGTTACGGCAGTCCTTGCCGACTATAGAGGTTATGATACTATGGGGGAAACTACGGTTATCTTTACTGCCGGGGTTTCATGTATGATGCTGCTTAGAAGGAGGCAAGGCAAGTGATCAGGAGACATGAAGACATAATTATAGAGTCTTTGGCTAGATTTCTTACGCCGTTTATTCAGGCTTTTGCATTGTATGTACTTTTTCTCGGGCATTACAGCCCGGGAGGAGGATTCCAGGGAGGCGTACTAATGGGGGCCAGTTTTATTCTTCTTGTTATCGCTTACGATATTATAGAAGGAAAGCGCCGGATTACCGAAAAGTTCAATATTGTTCTTAACGCCACCGGTGTCATGGTATTTTCAGGAACTGGTCTTTTGTGTCTGATACTTGGAGGAGAGTTTTTAGATTACAGCCAGCTTGCTGCAATCCTGCCGGTAGGCCCGGAAGAAGCAAGGGGACTTGGTATTCTGGCAGTTGAAATTGGCGTTGAGATTACGGTTGCAGCTATTATGGTATCTATCTTTCTTGATCTCGCCTCAGCGGGCGAACACGAGGAGGCACTGAAGTAAAATGGACTTTATAATTGCCAAGTATAATTACTGGATTTATATCATCCTTATGATGATAGGCTTTTATGCAATGATTGTTAAAAACAATCTTGCAAAGAAAGTAGTGGGGATGAACATATTTCAAACTGCATTAATCCTTCTTTTTATCTCTACAGGTGTGAAGACGGGTGGAGCAACCGTGCCGATTGTCATAGGAGATGCTCATGGACATGCCATACCAGGCACTCTACATGCCATTGATTATATTAATCCCCTTCCTCATGTTCTCATGCTTACAGCCATCGTAGTTATGGTGGCAACTTTCGGGGTTGCTCTTGCACTCCTGATTATGATTTTCAAAAGATACAAGACTATTGAGGAAGATGAAATACTTGAGATTAGAAGAAAAGAGGCCTTTACATAGTTATTGCGACGGCAAAGATAATATTTATTCGTAAGAAAATTACGGATATTAGATAGAAGACAAAACAATATAGCAATAATTGGAGCAAAATGAGTACACAATATCCCGCACTAATAGTAATTGTACCATTAATGTCGGCCCTAATTTGTTTTGTAGTCGGCTGGTGGAATAGAAATTTTTGCTACAAGATAGCTGTTGCAGCAATTGCCGTATCATTTTATTCATCAGTCGTTACCATGAAAGACGTCATGGCAAATGGTGTCATCCATTACTGGGTGGGCAGTTGGGAGCCCCCATGGGGTATAGAATATGTAGTAGACTACCTTAACGGCTATATGCTTATTATTATTACCTTTATTAGTTTATTAGCTGTAATAGCTTCCAAGAAAAGTGTTGAAAAAGATTTTCCCGAGAAAGCTCCTGCTTTTTACTCCATTTTCTTACTCCTCGTAACCGGTCTTGTAGGTATAACAATAACTGGAGACGTTTTTAATGTTTATGTATTCTTAGAAATAGCGTCAATTGCCGCTTATGCCCTTATAGCTATAGGTAAGAGGGACCACGCTCCTATGGCGAGTTTTAATTATGTAATCTATGGAACTGTTGGCGCCTGTTTTTACTTAATCGGCGTTGGTTATCTTTATATGGTGACAGGATCCCTTAACATGGCAGATTTGGCAAAGCTGCTTCCTGATTTGTATAATTCAAAGGTAGTACTTGTAGGTTTTGCGTTTCTGCTCGTTGGGGTATGCATTAAAATGGCGCTTTTCCCGCTTCATATGTGGCTTCCTGATGCATACAGCCTTGCACCGGATTCCGTAAGTTCATTAATCGCACCATTAATGACCAAAGTGTCTGCTTATGTTATGATTAGGATTATGTTTACCATATTCCAGCCGGTCTTCTCTTTTGAAATGTTGCCTGTTGGTTCAATCTGTGGCTGGCTTGCGGTAATAGCTATTTTTGTGGGAGGAATACGGGCGCTTGCTCAGAAAGACCTCAAGAACATGCTGGTATATATACTCGTGGCTGAAGTAGGATACATAGTTATAGGTATTAGCGTGGGTAATCGCATTGGTCTTACAGGCGCTATTCTGCATATCATGAATGATGCTGCAATGATGGCATGTTTATTTTTGATAGTAGGTGCAATTGCATACAAAACAGGAATAACAGATATAACACAGTTCAGGCACATGAATCAAAAGATGCCGTTTACAATGGCAGCTTTTACTATAACCGCTCTTTCGATGGTAGGGCTTCCTCCTGCATGTGGATTTTTTAGCAAGTGGTATTTGGTCCTTGGTGCAATTAATGCAAATCAATGGGTCCTTGTGGTAACTCTTTTAATAAGCAGTTTAATTAATGCTATACTCTTTTTTAGAGTTATTGAATACGCATACTTTTATCCCCATCCAGAGCACGGAGCTGAAGAGCATGTACATGCAACATCACATGGACATGCGGAAATAGTTATGAATGAAGCACCATTAAGCATGTTGATTCCAATACTAATTATGGCGACTCTGATATTGGTACTTGGCCCTTTTAGTGGAAAAATTATTTCATCCATAATTCAATTTGCCATTCCGGCAGGTTTTTAGTTCAGTAAAAAAGAGGAGTGTCGATGGAAGTTGTAAGCTCGATAACGCCGTTATTAACTGTTTTAGTCTCAGCAGTTGGTGCCTGTCTTATATTGGCCACAGGAGAAAGAAACAGAAATCTAAGAGAATCATGGACAATAATTGCAGCGGTAATCAAGTTTGCACTCGTTGTATCTATGGTTCCCCTTGTTCTTGAAGGAAAGGTTATTGAATTTACATTCATTAATCTGGCACCTGGTCTTCCGCTTCAGCTTAAAGTTGACCCTTTTGGTATGCTGTTCGCTTTATTAGCGTCAACTCTTTGGATTGCCACTTCATTTTATTCAATAGGATATATGAGGGGGCTTAATGAGCACGCCCAGACAAGATACTTTTTCTGTTTTGCAGTTTGTCTGTCTGCAACCATGGGAATTGCTTTTGCAGGCAATTTAATCACATTTTTCATTTTTTATGAAATCCTGACTGTTGCCACGTATCCACTTGTCATGCACATGGAAACAGAGGAAGCTTATCTTGGGAGTAGAAAATATCTTGTTTATACCTTAATTGCAGGGGTAGTTTTACTGTTTGCCTTAGCGGTCATTTACAGCATGACAGGAACGCTTGATTTTACGCCTGGTGGATTTCTGGCCGGGCACGGCATACATACAGGCCTGTTAATTTTTCTTTTTGTTTTGTTAATTATGGGGTGCGGCGTAAAGGCAGGTATTATGCCCTTACATGAATGGCTGCCCACCGCAATGGTAGCGCCTACACCTGTTAGCGCACTCCTTCACGCTGTTGCAGTTGTAAAGGCTGGTGTATTCGGCACATTAAGAATTATTCTATATGTATTTGGTCCAATACTTCTGCATGATTTAGGTGTATGGTTAATTCTTGCCTATGTTGTATCGTTTACGATTATAGTTTCAGCCATGCTTGCTCTTGCGCAAGACAACTTTAAACGGAGGCTGGCTTTTTCCACAGTTAATAATCTTGCAATAATTATACTTGGAGCTATCATTTTAACTAGTAATTCCATTACAGGTGGCATGCTTCATTTAGTCAACCACGGCTTTATGAAAATTGCACTGTTTTTTGTTGCAGGTGCTGTGTTCGTAAAAACACATAAGAAGAATGTCAGCGATCTGGATGGCCTGGGAAGACAAATGCCGCTTACATTTGGAGCGTTTACTATTTGCGCATTAGGTTTGGCAGGCGTCCCACCTGCCTGTGGATTTATTAGCAAGTGGTTTCTCTGTTTGGGATTTCTTGAAGCAAAAGAAATATTTTTTCTTATAGTATTATTAACCAGCGCTATGCTCGATATAGCTTTTTTCGGACCAATTATTTATAAAGCATTTTTTGCAAAACCAAAACCCGATGTCTCTCCGCACTTTGATGAGGCACCCATGTTAATGGTAATACCCATATTATGTGCAACTGCGATTTCGGTGATGTTGTGTGTTTCGCCAAACGCCTTTGTACATGTCTTTGACATTGCGAGAATGGCGGCAATGAGTATTTTAGGAGCCGGATAGAATGGAAAAGAATCTGAAAATAATATTTTTCATTGCGCTTGGGGTGAGTTATTTAGCGGGCTATTTTATTCA
>VMSQ01000278.1 GCA_013792055.1 Desulfobacteraceae bacterium | reverse complement strand
GCAATGCTTCGCAACGCGAGGCGGGCGGGGTGGGTATGCCTGCCCGCCATCGCTCTCGCTCAGGCGAGGCGGGCGGGGTGCCGTTGCCAAAGCCAGAGTGAACATATTTTGCTTTTTAAAAAAACTATCTAATACCTGCCCGTTAAACCTTTTGTTGCATAGAGGGATGCGAAACTTGAGTTACCTTTTCGCTGTTGCTGCAGCTACAACAGCCTGTCCCAGTGAAATGCCTCCATCATTGGTTGGAATTTTGGAATGCATATAGACTTCAAAGCTTTTTCCCTCAAGGGCTTTGATTAATCCGGTTAAGAGTATGGAATTCTGGAAAACACCCCCGCTTAATGCTATTCGGTTAAGCCCGCTTTCCTTCCTAATAACCTCACACAGTTCTGAAAAAAGTTTAATAAGAGTCATATGGAATTTACCGCTTATCCTGGATGGATGAATACCTCTTGCCATATCTTCCACAACGCCGCAGACTATTGGCTGAGTAAGAACTTTGTATGTATTCCCTGACAGCCATTCATAATCATATATTTCCTCTGAGTTGCTGACTGCCAGCATTTCCAGCTCCATTGCCGCCTGTCCTTCAAAAGACACATGGTTTCTAATTCCGATTATTGCCGCTATTCCATCAAAGAGTCTTCCAAGACTTGATGTCAATGGAGAATTAATGTTTTTTGAGATCATTTCTATTATGAGTTTAATATTTTTTTCTTCTATTTGTTTCAGAAGCGGGAGGTCAAGATTCCAGAAGTCTTCTCCAAAGGCATGGTAAAGATAACTTATGCCCATCCTCCATGGTTCCTTTATCGCAGAAGCACTCCCAGGCATTGGTATATATGAAATATTCGCAATTCTTTTGAAACGCACTGGGTCAACAATAAGTACTTCACCTCCCCATATACTGCCGTCTGTTCCATAACCGGTGCCGTCAAATGAAAGCCCCAATACTGTACCATCTATCCCGTTTTCTGCCATGCATGATGCAATATGTGCGTGGTGATGCTGAACCTTGATTAATTCTACATTAAGCTGTTCCTCTGCATATCTTGTGCTCAGATAATCCGGATGAAGATCGCAGGCAATGATCTCAGGATCTATATCAAGGATTCTTTTGAGATGATTTACAGTCAGTCGGAAAAAACTGTCTGTGGCCGGATTTTCTAAATCTCCGATGTGCTGGCTTATAAAAGCTGTTTTTCCCCTGGTCAGGCAGACAGTATTTTTCAACTCAGCTCCGCAGGCAAGGATCTGCGGGACAGAGCTTTTTAAAAAAACCGGAACAGGTACATATCCTCTGGAACGCCTGATAAATCTGGTTTTGCCGGCAGATCTTCTTACAATTGAGTCATCGCTTCTCAAATAGATATCCCGGTTATTAATTAGAAAATAATCTGCAATACTTCCTAACCGCTCAAATGCATCTTGATTGTCAATGGCTATTGGTTCGTTGCTGATATTGCCGCTGGTCATGATCAATGCAGTAAATTCATAGGCCAGAATAAGATAATGAAGAGGTGTATATGGAAGCATGGCTCCAAAGTATCGGTTATTGGGAGAGACTTCTCTTGACAGCGGATTTGGTTCCTTTTTCAGAAGAAGAACTATTGGTCTCTGGATTGAATTAAGAAGTTTTTCTTCTTCAGGCTCGATAAATGCGTATTCCCGGATCTGCTTAATTCCATAGGACATAATTGCAAAGGGCTTTTCCTCGCGGTTTTTTCTTTTTCTCAGCCTGGTGACAGCCTCATTGTTTACTGAATCTGCTGCAAGATGGAAACCGCCCAGCCCTTTAATTGCTATTATATATCCCTGTTTTAAAAGATTTGCGGTTTTTTCTATTGGATTGCTTGAATTAATATTTCTGCCTGTATTGTCTTTCAGGGAAACATGAGGGCCGCAATCAACGCAGGCATTTGGCTGAGCATGAAATCTTCTGCTTGATGGATTATCATATTCAGCCTTGCATTTACTGCACATTATAAATTCTTTCATCGATGTGTTTGGCCGGTCATAAGGAATGTCATTAATAATGGTATATCTGGGGCCACAGTTTGTGCAGTTTATAAAAGGATATTTATATCGACGATTATCAGGGTTGAAAAGTTCGCCAAGGCAGTCATCACAAACAGATACATCCGGAGAGATAAGAGTGGATCTTGAGTTTTC
>VMSQ01000291.1 GCA_013792055.1 Desulfobacteraceae bacterium | reverse complement strand
TTCAAGGCGCGCAAATCCTGAGGAAAGAGACGTACTAATAGCTACGTCGCAATGACAAAGGATGCAGCGCAACGCAGAAAATGGACTTTTTACGAAGCTGTCAAAATTTTATCTACTTCTTCCGCATCAGAGTCCATTACATATGGTATTCCAGAAATTTCAGCAGAATCTTTTGTTAGAGCAACAATATCATTACGGTCAATATATTTTAAAGCAAACTTTCTTGCTCCGGCCATAAATTGCTGAAGTCCTTGTTTAAGCCTGTCTATATAAGAATACAGGCCTATTGCCCCGGCAGGAAGCTTGCTAAAATCTTTTCCAAATCGCTCTTTAAGCTCTGAGCCAACAGCAAATAAACGAATATAGCCTTCTTCAACATCTTCACCTTCAAGCTCCATTTTCTCAGCCATCAGTTTCCCATGAGTCTTACCAACCATCGCAGCAGTGAGAATAGCACGTCCAAGGCATATAGCCTTTACATAAGGTGCCCCAAGAGCAATTGCTTTAAAAAGATGATCTTCAAGGGACAGTCCGCCTGCAATAGCTATAGGCGGAATATATGCTCCTTTTGAAGCTAAACGCTGGCACATCCGATACGTCAGACATTCAAGCTGTACCGTGGGGATACCCCATTCATTCATCATACGCCATGGGCTCATACCTGTTCCACCGCCGGCCCCGTCTATAGTCAAAAGATCAATTTTTGCATTAGATGCATATTTAATCGCTCTGGCCAAATCTGCAGGGCGATATGCACCGGTTTTCAAAGTAACATATTTAGCACCAACTGAACGAAGCTTCTCTACTGATTTATAAAAATTATCTTCATCAACCATGCCAAGGCGTGAGTGACGTTCAAACTCAGTAATACCTCCAGACTTAAAGGCCTTCTGAACCGCAGGATTGGTTGGATCAGGGAGTACGATATAGCCTCTCTCTTTTAGCTGCAAAGCTCTCTCAATCGATGGCAACTTAACCTCACCACCGATATCTTTTGCGCCCTGCCCCCATTTCAATTCAAATATTTCAACGCCCAGTTTTTCAATAACATACTCTGGAACACCCAATTTAGTATCTTCAACATTAGCTTGAATAATGATACCACCATGGCCGTCATACCATTTTCTGTATGAATCAACTCTGCGTTCCATTTCCGGAGACTTGGCAATCTTGCCGTTTGAAAATTCAGCATTAGGATCCATTCCACAAACATTTTCTCCAACAACAACTAAAACTCCTGAAATAGCAGCACCGATAGCCACTTCATCCCAGTTAATTCGGGCGATATCGGTTGATCCAACAGCGCCGGTAAACACAGGGAATTTAAGCTTTATGCTATTGTCCGCTCCCACAGTCGTTGTAGTATCTACTGCGGGAAATGTAGCTTTATCTGAATCCGCTTCGATTCCAACCGCACCGACAGCGGTTCCCTGAATATTGAAATGAGAAAAATCTACTGGATAATCTTTTTCAGATCCTGCTGTAATTTTGCCAAAAGGCAACGGATAAATAACTTCTCTACCTTTTAATGCTGACCGACCGATTTCACATGGGCCTTCACAACCATCAACACAGGTGACACAAATTCCAGATCCAGGTGCCGGGGTTACTCTGGTAGTTGTAAGAGTAGCAGCACTTCTATTAGGTTTGCTAAACGACATAATCGGCTTTCCTCCTTTTTAGAGACCTTTGCAAAACGCCCCCTTTTGCCCAAATAGCGCTAAAGCTTCACTTCGTGTCGGTGTCAGACTCAAATTTTAAGCCTCGAAATACTCAATGTATTCCTGCATTTGCACGAAGTGAAGCTTTAGCGCTATATTTTCGCCTTCCTTGAACTTGAACAAAATTGAACATTTTTCAAAGGTCTCTCTTAATAAGTGTTTTTAACCTAAATCGCCCAACTTAGACTTAGGTTGAAATAAAAAAGGCGCCATTTCCCCTAAATAGAGAAAGACGCCTTTGTCTTCATTATCTTTACTTTCTGAACGCCATTGTCCAGAATTTCATACAAACTTAATTCGAACTTATTTTTTTAGTTGCACTTATTTATTTTGTCAAGTAATTTTTATTTGAAAAATTTTAAATAAACTACCCCCATAGCAAGCTGCTGGGTTATCGCGTATATGTTTTTCACAATCTAAACGAATCAAGCATCGAGGAATTTGCAAAAATGTGTGCCATGAAACGGATAGAAGATGTTACCTTGCTTTATGAAATCAGTAAGACTCTAAATGAGCACCTGGAGCTTAAAAAATCTTTATACAAGGTCCTAGATATTCTGTCCAACTCAATGGACATGATCCGTGGAACCATTACTATTCTGAATCCTCTGCGTAATGAAATAAACATAGAGGTTGCCCACGGCCTTTCCATGACCGCCATGCAAAGTGGAAAATACAAATTGGGTGAGGGCATCACAGGCAGGGTAATTGAAACCGGCGAAGCCATAGCAATACCCAAAATAAGCGAAGAGCCTTTCTTTCTTGACCGCACTGCTTCTAGAAGGTCAAAACATGGTGGTGAGCTTTCGTTCATATGTGTACCAGTAACAAGGGGAAATCAAATTATAGGAGCTATAAGCGTCGACAAGGTTTATGACGAAAACTATTCTTTAGAAGAAGGTAAAAAACTCATTTCTGTGATAGCAACAATGATTGCAAGGCATGTCATT
>VMSQ01000039.1 GCA_013792055.1 Desulfobacteraceae bacterium | reverse complement strand
TGATGTCGCTCCTGCCCGCCATCGGCTTCGCCTTCAGGCGAGGCGGGCGGGTCGCTCCGCCAGTTTATAAATTGGCAGAACACCTTATTCAAAATTCGATGTTCGATGTTCGATGTTCATCTTTTTCACTTCCTGCCGTCATATAACTTCTGAAGTTTCTATGGGATTGGCTTTCAAGTACTCCAGCCGGTTAAGTCCGTTAATATAAGCTTTGGCGCTGGCTGTAATAATATCAGGATCAGTCCCCCTGCCCAGGGCAATAAGTCCGTTTTCTTTTAATCTTACCGTAACTTCGCCCTGTGCATCCGTACCTCCACTTATAGCGCTAACAGAAAACCTTAATAGTTCTGATTTTGAGCCTGTAAGTTTTGCAATAACATTATAAGTAGCATCAATCGGGCCGTTTCCATATCCAGAGCCTTCAAAAGATTTTTCATTTATTTTGAGTTTAACAGTTGCAGTCGGCTTAACTGTTGTTCCGCTTGAAACATGAAGATATTCAAGATTGAAGACTTCCGCTGTTCTTAAAATGCCCTCAGTAACAATGACTTCCAGATCTTCATCTAAAACATGTTTTTTCTTATCAGCAAGCTCCTTGAATTTTTTAAATACAAGCTTTAACTCTTCATCACTAAGATCGTATCCTAATTCCTTTAAATGTGAGCGAAGTGCATGTCTGCCGGAATGCTTTCCCAGAACAAGCTTGCTTGTACTTAACCCTATGGTTTCAGGCTTCATGATTTCATAAGTCATTGGATTCTTCAGCATGCCATCCTGATGGATTCCAGCTTCGTGGGCAAATGCATTGGCTCCTACGATTGCTTTATTCGGTTGAACCATAATTCCGGTTATCATGCTTACAAGGCGGCTTGTCGGGTAAATATGTTCGGTTTTTATATTGGTATATACAGGAAAAAAATTGGGTCTTGTGTGCAGTGCCATTACCACTTCTTCAAGTGAAGTATTACCTGCTCTTTCTCCAATTCCATTTATGGTTACCTCTGCCTGTCTGGCTCCGGCATATATTGCCGCAATTGTATTTGCAGTGGCAAGTCCAAGATCATTGTGGCAGTGAACGCTCAGGACAGCTTTATGTATATTTGAGGTGTGCGCCATAACATATTTTACAAGATCTCCAAATTCCTGCGGAATAGCATATCCCACTGTATCAGGAAGGTTAAGAGTAGTTGCTCCGGCTTCAATTGCTGCTTCGAAAACCCGGCAGAGGAAGTCACGATCACTTCTTGATCCATCTTCGGCTGAAAATTCAATGCTGTCTGTAAGGGATTTAGCATATTTGACTGTTTCAAAAGCCGTTTTTACCACTTGTTCTCTATTCATCTTCAACTTATAATTCATATGAATGTCTGAAGTGGCTATAAAGGTATGAATCCTGGGATTTTTTGCATGGCGAATTGCAGCCCAGGCACGGTCAATATCATCTTTGTGTGTTCTTGCCAGTGCGGCTACTTCAATATTTTTTACAACACCCGCGACTTGGGCAACTGCCTCAAAATCCCCCTCAGATGCGGCAGGGAAACCGGCTTCCAGAACATCAACGCCGAGTTTTTCCAGTTGTATGGCGAGCCGCATCTTTTCTCCAGCATTCATGCTTGCTCCTGGAGACTGCTCACCATCTCTTAGTGTTGTATCAAAAATTATTACTTTTTCATTCATAACTTTGCTCAATACTTAAATATTGGTCGAGTGGTTAAATAGTCGAGTTGTCGAGTAGTTAAATAGTCGAGTAGTCGAGTAGTTAAATAGTCGAGTAGTCAAGTGGTTAAAGGAATCTTACTACTCGACCATTTCCCCACTCGACTACTCTACCAAACTACGATCTTTCCTTGGATAGCTTATACTGAAAACTATCTGCAAGTGCCTGCCAGCTCGCCTCAACAATATCTTCTGAAACACCTATTGTACTCCAGATACAATCTTGATCGCGCGATTCTATTAAGACCCTTACCTTTGCAGCGGTTCCTTCCCAGGCATCAATTACTCGAACTTTAAAATCTACAAGGTGCATGGAATCCAGGTCGGTTACATAAAATTTTTCAAGAGCTTTGCGCAAAGCATTATCCAGTGCACTTACCGGCCCATTTCCTTCTGCAGCGGTAATTTCTTTAGTGTCACCTACGGATATCTTTATCGTTGCATGAGCAGAACATGGGCGATCTTTTTCCTTTTCAATGTGGACCCTAAAGGATTCCAGTTCAAACAGAGGTTTAAACTGTTTTGTAAATTTTTCCATCATTATTTTGAATGACCCGTCAGCCACTTCAAACTGGTAACCTTTTTCTTCCAGACGCTTTATCTCTGAAACGATCTTGCGGCTGTCAAAACCGTTTACTCCAAGCTCTATACCAAGCTCTCTGGCTTTGTATTCTACGTTGCTTTTTCCAGAGAGATCAGATATCAGCACTCGGCGTTCATTCCCTACTAATTCAGGGTTCATGTGTTCATAAGCCATAGGTACTTTCATTATGGCGCTCACATGAATACCACCTTTATGGGCGAAAGCACTTTTGCCGACAAAAGGCCGTGAATTAAGGGGAGTCATGTTTGCAGATTCACTTATAAACCTGGATGCGCTTTTGAGTTTTGCTAAATTTTCTTTGGAAATACATTGACGATTCATTTTTACACTGAGAATGGGTATAATAGATGTAAGGTCGGCATTGCCGCATCTTTCTCCATATCCATTTATCGTTCCCTGCACCATAACAGCTCCCTGGCGTATAGCTGCAATGGAATTAGCAACAGCAAGGCCACTGTCGTTGTGAGTATGGATTCCAATTTTAATCAGTTTGGAATTAGTTTTTCCCCCGTACTTATCATTAAGGGTATCACGTACATCACTTGTAATAAGTTCTACATCATGTGGCAGTGTTCCACCGTTTGTATCACATAAAACAACTGTTTGGGTTCCTCCTTCTATAGCTGCCATAAGAGTCTGCAAAGCATATTCTCTATTTGCTAAATAGCCGTCAAAGAAATGCTCGGCATCGTAAATAACTTCCCGAGCGTTTCTTTTAAGGAACTCAACGCTATCTGTTATCATAGCAAGATTTTCTTCCATGGTATTATCCATAACCTGCTTAACATGAAGATCCCAGGTCTTGCCGAATATTGTTACAGCAGGGGTGCTGCTTTTAATAAGGGCTTTTAGGTTTTGATCTTTATCAGCAGTAATTCCAGGCTTGCGAGTCGAGCCGAATGCCGTAAGACGGGCATTTTGAAATTTAATATTTTTCGCAAGTTCAAAAAAACGTTCATCCCTGGGATTGGAACCAGGCCATCCGCCTTCAATGTAATGTATCCCAAGGTCATCAAGCTTCTGTGCAATCTTTATCATTTCTTCAGCACTGAAATTGATGTTTTCTCCCTGAGCTCAGTCCCTCAAGGTGGTATCATATAGCAGAATTGGTTCCATTGCGTTGTTCTCCCAAGAATGAAGATATTATTTGCTATTGTCCATCCAGAAATGAGATATTTTTTGCAAGGTCAAGGAAGACGAAGATTTTAACCGGAGGAATACATTGAGTATTTTGAGGATTAAAATCTGAGTCTGACGCAGAGATTGCGGGAAAAAGCCATTTCTGGATAGACAATATCTATTTTTTTCGGTTTTCAGGCCTCAATGCTCTAACAGCAGCTCCGGCTGTCCACATTTCTGAATTTTTTATAACAGCAAGTTCTTTTCTCAATTTAACAAGATAATCAGGTGCACTGTTGGCCTCAAGAACCCGTTTGGTTTCCTTACCTGTTTTAACCCGGTCGTAAAGTTCTTCAAAAACAGGGGCTACTGCATCCCGGAATTTCGGAGCCCAGTCAAGAGCCCCCCTCTGAGCGGTTGTGCTGCAGTTTGCAAACATCCAGTCCATACCGTTTTCTCCCACAAGACGTATAAGGCTCTGAGTCAGTTCTTCAACTGTTTCATTAAAAGCCTCGCTCGGAGAATGACCATTTTTCCTGAGAATATTGTATTGTGCCTCCATAGTACCGGCAAGGCATCCCATAAGGACTCCGCGCTCTCCAGTAAGATCACTATAAACTTCTTGTTCAAAGGTTGTGGGGAAGAGATAGCCGGAACCTATTGCTATTCCTAAAGCAAGAGTTCTTTCCTTTGCTCTGCCCGTATAATCCTGGTGTATTGCATAACTGGAGTTTATTCCGCTTCCATCCAGAAAATTTCTTCGAACGTTTGTTCCTGATCCTTTTGGAGCAACCATAATAACATCTATATTTTTCGGAGGAATAACGCCAGTTTGTTCTTTATAAACAATAGAAAATCCATGCGAGAAATAAAGAGCATCTCCTTCATTAAGGCATGCCTTTACCATTGGCCATGTTGCAACCTGTCCTGCATCTGAAAGAAGTTCCTTAATAATAGTGCCCTTCTTTGCTGCTTCCTTAATTGGCAAAAGGGTTTTACCTGGGACAAAACCGTCTGCAACAGCTTTATTCCAGTATTCGTCTCCTTCAAGCTGGCCTATTATCACATTGAAGCCGTTATCTTTGAGGTTTAAGGACTGGGCTGGGCCTTGAACCCCATATCCAAGAACCACAATTATTTCATCTTTTAAAATCTCTCTTGCTTTATCCAGAGAAAATTCATCTGAAGTTATTATTTCTTCTACAACTCCACCAAAATCAATTTTTGCCATTTTATTCTCCTTTATTTATAAGTAACCGTTCACGGTTCACGGTTCATCGTTCACGGTTTTTTTAAATGAATTTTTTAATTAGTTTTTTATTTTTTCAGAAAACACCTTAACCTTACATGAAATATAAAACTTGAGTTCTCACAACTGAGCCTCTTGCTTCTTGTCAGCCTCTGGCCGATATGTTTTGATCAACCGTTAACTGTAAACCGTGAACCGTGAACCGTGAACGGTTACAATTAATCATACAACTTTTGGCTCACGGGATAGAGCAATGAACCCTGTTTTAGCGATCTCCTTGATTCCTAAAGGTTTCAGAAGGCTCAATATGGCAGACAGTTTATCTTCATCACCTGTTATTTCAATAATGTAATGTTCCAGCCCAACATCTATTATCTTGCATCTGAAAATATCAACCATTCTAAGGATTTCAGCGCGGTGTTCGGGTTTTGCCTTAACCTTTATAAGGGCCATCTCTCTCTGAACAAATTCCGTACCTGTGAGTTCGATTACCTTTATTACATTTATGAGCTTGTGAAGCTGTTTGATAATTTGTTCTATTATCTGCTTGCTTCCAGTTGTTACAATGGTAACTCTTGACACATTAGGTTCGGTAGTTTCTGCAACGCAGAGGCTGTCAATATTATAGCCCCTTCCACCGAATAATCCTGAAATTCTGGAAAGTACACCGGGCTGGTTTTCAACCAATATCGAAAGTACATGTTTTTCTTCTGTCATGATTAATATCCTTTTTTTGTGTTATTAAACCAGCAGCATTTTTGTTATAGGCGCACCTGCAGGAACCATGGGATAAACGCATTCTTCCTTTTCTACAACAAAATCCATGATAACTGCCTTAGGGATAGAAAGACCTTTTTTAAGCACTTTTTCAACTTCTTCCGGTTTTGTGGCTCTTAATCCGACTGCTCCATAAGCTTCAGCCAGTTTAACAAAGTCCGGAGCATACTCCATGCAAGTTTGAGAATAACGCTTTTCATAAAAGAGCTCCTGCCATTGCCTGACCATACCAAGATATCCATTGTTTAAGATTACAACCTTAACCGGAAGACCGCATTGAGCTGCTGTTGCCATTTCCTGAATATTCATCTGAATACTGCCATCACCAGCAATATCAACCACAAGTTTTTTGGGACAGGCCAATTGAGCTCCGATTGCTGCAGGAAGTCCAAAACCCATTACTCCCAAACCACCGGAAGTAATAAAATGATTGGGTTTATCAAAATGATAATACTGGGCAGCCCACATCTGATTCTGGCCCACTTCAGTTGTTATTATAGCCTTTCCCTTGGTTAGCTCGTAAAGCTTTTCTACAACGAATTGAGGCTTGATAATATCTTTCTGAACATATGCAAGAGGGTTTGTACTTTTCCACTCTTCAATTTGATCAAGCCACTGTTTTCTTTTTTCGTTTAAATCTCCCAGATCTTCCTTGTCTAAAAGCTTATTAAGTAGTTCCAGTGTTGCTTTACAATCTCCGACAATAGGAACAGTAACAGGGATATTTTTCTGTATAGATGTCGGATCAATATCTATGTGTATTATTTTTGCTTGTGAAGCAAATTCATCGGTTTTTCCTGTAACACGATCATCAAAACGAACGCCTATACCAATAAGCAGATCACAAGCTCCTGTTGACATATTTGCTCTGTAAGTACCATGCATGCCTATCATGCCAAGCCACAAAGGATCTGTGCCAGGGAATGCACCCAATCCCATCAAAGAACCTGTCAAAGGGGTTTTGATTTTACGTGCGAACTCTGTAAGCTCTTTTGAAGCTTTTGCAAGAACAACTCCGCCACCGGCAAAAATAACCGGTTTTTTAGCATCTTTAATAAGACTTACGGCTTTACTTAGCTGCCTCATATTCGGCTTATACGTAGGATTATAAGATCTTAATTGAATCTTTTTTGGCGGCTTATAATCAATTCTAGTTGCAGCGACATTCTTGGGAATATCTACCAGAACAGGTCCAGGACGTCCTGACTGGGCAATATAAAACGCTTCTTTTACAATCCTTGCCAGATCGTTAGTATCTTTAACAAGATAATTGTGTTTTGTGCACGGTCTTGTTATCCCAACAATATCCACTTCCTGAAAAGCATCATTCCCTATAAGCTGGGTGGGAACCTGGCCGGTAAATATAACAATTGGAATCGAATCCATATACGCGGACGCAATTCCAGTAACTGTATTGGTTGCTCCGGGGCCTGAAGTAACAAGAACGACTCCCACCCCGCCGCTGGCTCTTGCATAGCCGTCAGCAGCATGTACTGCGCCCTGCTCATGGCGCACAAGGACATGATGTATATCGGTTTTTGCAAGTTCATCATAAATATCTATGACAGCGCCACCCGGAAATCCAAAAATAGTTTTTACACCTTCTTCCTTCAGCATTTCCATAAGGATTTGTGCACCTGTAAGTTTCATGATAAAATTTCCTTTCAATTTGCGGGTTGCGGGTTACGGGTTGCGAGTTACGAGTACTTGTGTTTACTTTACAATTGCTCCTTCACTTGCTGATGAAACCATGCGTGCATATCTGGCCATATAGCCATGGGTTATCTTTGGCTCTGGAGGAGACCACTTTGATAATCTGTTTTGTATTTCTTCTTCAGCTACTTTGAGCGTTATATTTTTTCCGGGAATATCTATTGAGATCAAATCTCCTTCCTGAATAATTGCAATTGGTCCGCCCTGCATAGCTTCAGGAGAAATATGTCCTATTGCAGCGCCCCTTGTGCCACCAGAAAAACGTCCATCTGTAAGAAGTGCGACATGAGCGTCCAGTTTCATACCTGCAATTGCCGAAGTCGGAGTCAGCATTTCGCGCATACCAGGACCGCCCTTTGGTCCCTCATAGCGGATTACAATAACATCTCCTTTTTTTATTTTGCCCTTCATTATTGCTTCACTGGCATCTTCTTCTGAATCAAATACTCTGGCAGGGCCTTCATGGCATAACATTTCATCAAGAACTGCTGATTGTTTTACAACACATCCATCGGGGGCAAGGTTGCCGAACATTACAGCAAGTCCGCCCTGGGAGTGATATGGATTGTCGACCGAACGAATTACATTATTATCCAGTATCATTTTATCCCTGGTATTTTCGCCCACTGTTTTGGCTGTTACTGTAATACATTCATTATTAATAAGACCGGCTTCAGATAATTCCTTTATAACTGCACTAATTCCACCAGCACGGTTTAAGTCTTCCAGGTGATCTTTTCCGCCGGGACTTAAGGAGCAAAGATGCGGTGTAACCTTGCTTATTTCGTTAATTAGGTTGAGATTTATATCTACTCCAGCTTCTTTTGCTATAGCTGTAAGATGCAGTACTGTATTTGTGGAACAACCTAATGCCATATCAACGGTAAGAGCATTTTTAAATGCCTTATCCGTCATGATTTTCTTTGGTGTAATATTCTTTTCGAGAAGGCTTATGATCTGCATCCCGGCTTCCTTGGCAAGGCGTATTCTTGCTGCCATAACAGCAGGTATCGTTCCATTGCCCGGCAGCCCCATTCCTATGGCCTCTGTCAGGCAGTTCATAGAATTGGCAGTAAACATACCGGCACAGGAACCGCAAGTAGGGCATGCAGTATCTTCGATTGAAGAAAGCTGCTCTTCAGTCATTTTCCCCGAAAGCACCGCACCAACAGCTTCAAAGACAGTGATAAGATCTATTTTTTCAGAGCCGGCTTTTCCATGACGCTCTCCGGCAAGCATTGGACCTCCGCTTATTACAATGGTCGGGATGTCCAGACGCGCAGCAGCCATAAGCATTCCAGGAACAATTTTGTCACAGTTGGTAACCATTATCATCGCATCAAATGCATGAGCAATTGCCATAACCTCTATAGAGTCGGCAATCAGTTCCCTGCTTCCGAGGGAGTACTTCATGCCTGTATGATTCATGGCAATGCCGTCGCAAATACCAATAGTTCCGAATTCAATCGGAGTTCCGCCCGCCATGTAAACTCCGGCCTTTACAGCTTCGACAATTTGGTCAAGATGTACATGGCCGGGGATGATACCGTTTGCTGAATTGGCAATACCTATGAGAGGTCTGTTAATTTCAGAATCCGTATATCCCATTGCCTTAAAGAGACTGCGATGAGGAGCTCTTTCAACGCCTTTTTTTACATTATCACTTTTCATTTAAAAATCTCCAGAATAAAAAATCCGTTATTAGCTCTTTGGGGCTGATAACGGATTTTTTAGGTTTGGTTAATTTAAGCAAGCAATTATCAGCCCATTTTCTCGTGGCAGGATAATACACCTACTACGAGAATGCTAATTAGACCAATAACAGTTAGTTCGGTTAGTATTTTTTTCATCTTAACTACCTGAATTTAATTTAAGGTTTCGAAAAGTAACAATCTAAAATAAGAATGTCAAGAATAATTATCGTGACGTCATTCCGGCGAAAGCCGGAATCCAGCATAATTCCGACAGTGTAATGAAGCTGGATGCCGGATCCGTCATCCCGGACCCCGATCCAGGACCGGCATGACGGCAGAACTTTGGACTCTCAAGTATAATTATTTTTAAAGCTGTTTTTTTAAAAATAATATATATAGTATACATTTTATATTATGAATAATAAGATATCGCCGATCAAAAATTCAAGCAATCCTGTCAAGAAAAAAAGCTGGTGGACCAGATTAATCGAACGGCTGGCTAAAGCAGATCAAAATGTGTGCCGTCATTGAAAGCCGGGCAGCAGGCCTCGCAGTTAGCGAGTTATAGATTCCCAGATAATTAATAAGAGAATATTGAACGGCAGAGTAAAGCGTTTTTTGAACGTTGAACATATTAAAAGATGAACGTCCAACGTCCAACATCGAACATTGAACGTCCAACGTCGAATAATGATGTCGCTTCGCTCCTCAAATTATTCCAACATCGAATGATGAAATCGCTCCTGCCCGCCATCGCGAGCCGTACTCAATGATCTTCGTCCTTTTGTTGTCTCGCTCAGGCGAGGCAGGCGGGTCGCTCCGCCAGTTTATAAATTTACAGAATACCTTATTCAAAATTCGATGTTGGACGTTCGATGTTCGATGTTCATTCTTTCCCCAGTTTAATCGCACAAAACTCACCACACATGGTACAGCCTTCTTTGCCGGCACTTTCGCTGGTTTCCAAACAGGCCCTTACTTTTTCAGGGTCTATGGAAATGTTTGCTTGACCTTCCCAGTTGAATTCATCTCTGTATTTTGCCATGAGTAAATCTTTTTCAAATGCACCAGGAACACCCTTGGCGATGTCAGCAATATGCGCAGCAATCTTTGAGGCAATTATTCCTTCCCTTACATCTTCTAAAGTAGGAAGTCTTAAATGCTCCGCCGGAGTAACATAACACAGGAAGTCCGCACCGGCTGATCCGGCTATGGCACCTCCGATAGCGGCTGTAATATGATCATAACCAGGAGCTATATCTGTGGGAATGGGACCAAGTACATAGAATGGAGCTCCATGGCAAAGACTTTTTTCCAGCTCAACATTAGCCTTAATTTCTCTGATTGGAACATGTCCTGGGCCTTCAATCATAACCTGAACACCATAATCTCTCGCTCTTTTTGTAAGTTCACCAAGCGTTACCAGTTCTTGTATCTGTGCCAAGTCAGTTGCATCAGCAATACATCCAGGCCTTAAACCATCGCCCAGACTGAGAACCATATCATAATGTTTGGCTATTTTAAGTAATTTATCATATTGTTCATAGAGAGGATTTTCTTTTTTGTTACATTTTATCCAATTGGCCAAAAAGCTGCCTCCTCTGCTGACAATGCCTAAATGACGTTTTCTGATTTCAAGGCAGCCAATGCTTTTTTTTGTTATTCCGCAATGAACTGTAATGAAATCTACACCATCTTCGCCATTTTCTTCTATGACTCCGAACATGTCTTCAGCGCTCATTTCAACGATAGCTTTTTTAGAATTCAGCATCTGAACTGCAGCCTGATATATAGGTACTGTTCCAATTACCAATGATGATTCTTTGATAATTGCTTTTCTTATCGATCTTATATCGCCGCCTGTAGAAAGATCCATAATAGTGTCTGCTCCGGCAGCAATACAGATCTTTACCTTTTGAAGTTCTGAATCGAGATCTGCGCGATCTTTTGATGTTCCGATGTTGGCATTGACTTTAGTCCTTAAACCCTTACCGATGGCGACTGGTAAAATGGATTTGTGATTTTTGTTTCTTATTACTACAATATTGCCATCTTCAACTCCCTTGCGAATGAATTCAGGTTCAACTCTTTCAAGCTTGGCACATATCTCCATCTCTTCTGAGATTTTATTTTTACGGGCCATTTCTAATTGAGTCATAATATATATCTCCGTTTGATATTGGTTGAGTGGGAATGTTTAAGCAGATTTGTCATTGTTTTTTGCGATAATCAATTCTGCTACTTTTTTCCCTGAGAGAAGCATACCTCCAAAGATTGGGCCCATCCTGGGGCCTCCAAAAGCAGCATTAGCCGACATGCCTGCAACATATACGCCAGGACAGATTTCTCTGGTATTTTCAATTGTAAGTTTTTCTGCTTTCTCGGCCCACATGGACCGTTCTCCCATTATGCGCCCGGTTTCAGTATTTAACTTTATATCTGCCTTTCGTTCAATAACATGAAGAAGCTCTGTTGCATGGCCGGTTGCTTCAACAACATTGCTTGCCATAATTGTAAGGGGATCAACATGAAGTCCTGCCATTTCCACTGGTGACCATGTAATAACGAGGCCAATAACGCGATTTTCCCGAATCACAACATCTTCGACGCTCATACAATTAAAGATTTTTGCACCCGCCTTAGTTGCATATGAGCATATGGTGGTTATGGATTCAACGGCGTCTGCTGTAAAATATTCCGGCTGATATTCTCTTGTGTTGATATCAAATATATCCAGTATCTCTTTGCCTTCTTTTTGCACCACTATTTCATTAAACATCATTCCGCCGCCCCACATACCGCCGCCTATACTTAACTTGCGTTCGAAAAGAGCTACTTTCATGCCGGCTTTTGCCAGAAAATACGCTGCTACAAGTC
Organism: Desulfobacteraceae bacterium; assembly: GCA_013792055.1. Taxonomy (GTDB): domain Bacteria; phylum Desulfobacterota; class Desulfobacteria; order Desulfobacterales; family ETH-SRB1; genus B13-G4. The sequence goes on along the minus strand of VMSQ01000039.1, from coordinate 12,933 downwards.
CGGATGGGCCTCCGCCTACGATTGCAGTATCAACCTCTGTATATTCCAGGAATTTTTGTGAAAAGCGGTCAATTATTGCTCTGGTTATTATAAGTTCGTTCAATGCCATAATATTAAACACTCCTTTTTAAGTAACGGTTCACGGTTCACGGTTCACGGTTCACGGTTTACGAGGTCTTTAATTCCTTTGATATACTTATTACTTTATCGACAACATCAGAAGGATTTTTACCAAGAACTCTTATCATCGGCTCCTTGCCTAAATCACCGCGGTCAAAGATTATATCGGGTATTGAATTTTTCTTTGAAAGTACAGAATCAATTCCCCATTTTAATGAATAACCCTCTTTAGACTTTGTATCGTCAGGCTCATCAGATCGGTCAAAATTATCCACATCAAATCCCAATGACATGCATATATTGATAATGTCTTCGGAAAACCTTATATTCATAGCGCATCGGTAGTCCATATTATATTTCATGGTGCTCAGGATTATGCTGGCAATATGGTGAGAAGCTCCGAACTCGAGATCGCCAAAAGTCCTGGTTTCTTCTCCAATCCTGATAATTCGCCCTGGTATGGCTGCAATGTCTTCTGCTTTGCATGCATAAGGAAGGGCATAACCCAAGTTTGATTGTACTTCGGGAATAATATTTCCGCATTTTTCAGCATTTAATCTTTTCAGGGCAGACTTAAGCTTTTGAATGCAGTTATATCGTTCACTTTCCTGAAGAACATGGGCCATGTGGTTTGTCGAACCATGTCCGCCGCCTATATTCAGAGAAAACCTTATGGCAATGGTTGTGTATTCTTTTGCTGTTTTTACTGCTTCAAAAACAGATTTTCCCTCGGCAAGCTTTGTAGCAATGGCGGCTGAAAATGTACATCCAGTGCCATGGGTATTTTTTGTATTTATTCTTTCAGAAGTAAATTCGTGAAAGTTTTTTCCATCATACAAAATATCCACTGGATCGCCGGCAAGATGTCCGCCTTTTATAACTACATTTTTTGCTCCTGAACCATAAATAATCTCGGCTGCTTTTTTCATATCGTCAACAGATGATATCTTGATTTTAGCCAGTTCTTCGGCTTCAGGAATGTTTGGTGTAATTACAAGAGCTAAAGGCAAAAGTTCTTCTTTCAGGGATTTTTTTGCTTCATTTGATATAAGCTGCGCTCCGCCTTTTGCCACCATTACAGGATCTACAACGAGTTTATTTATTCCATATTGCCGCAGCTTTTTAGCAACTGTTCTTATTATTCTGGAATTGGACAGCATCCCGGTTTTAGCTGCATCAATTCCTATATCTGTGGCTACGGAATCAAACTGCTTTTCTACAAAATCTTCCGGGACTTCATAAACTCCCTGGACGCCAAGGGTATTCTGAGCGGTTAGAGCGGTTATTACACTCATCCCAAATCCGCCTAAAACAGTAATGGTCTTCAAGTCTGCCTGTATTCCCGCTCCTCCGCCTGAATCCGATCCGGCGATGGTCAGAACCCTGTTAACTCCCATGACTTATCTCCTTGAGAGAAAATAAAAAAGGCCTATACCTTCCTTGCTGGAGATATGGCCCTTTGAAAATAAAAACGTGAACAATTTTTAGTTTCCGCTCCCTACGCTGGTATAAACCAGATCAGGTTCAAAGGGTATTTTCTCAGCCGAATAGGCACCCCTGCATTTAATTTATACATCTACCTTAACTATTTTATATAATCAAGTAGATTATTGATGACAAAGTATTTGCTTTTGAAGCGAATACCAATTATAATCGCTTTAAATTATGAAGCGAAAGGAAGCCTGAAATGCGTTATATATGGCAAAATACAAACTGGACAGAGTTTAGCTGGGAAAGTGATGCGCTGATTCAACCGCTTGGCCGGGCTCGACTGCGCCAGGGCAGGTTGCTGAGCAAGGTGAATGCTCTGGGTTTGAAATTCAGCGAAGAAGCCAGAGTTGAAATATTGATTGAAGAAACCGTTAAAACCGCTGCGATTGAAGGGCAGGCCCTGCACAGGGATTCGGTCAGGTCTTCAGTGGCTCGGCGACTCGGGCTGCCGACAGCCGGTTTGCTCGCTACGGAACGGGTTGTCGATGGCCTGGTGGATGTGCTGCTGGATGCCACTGCAAATTACAGCGAGCCGCTATCGCCCGAAAGACTGATGGGCTGGCAGGCTGCTCTCTTCCCGACCGGGTATTCAGGCTTGCGGAAAATTCGTACCGGCCAATGGCGAGGCCCGGAACTTATGCAGGTGGTATCCGGCCCTGTCGGCAACGAAAAAGTCCACTTTGAGTTGCCTCCATCAGACCAGGTGGATATGGAAATCAGAGATTTCATTCAATGGTGGACAAAGGGATCGAAAAATATTGAGGGATTGTTGCGGGCCGCTATAGCCCATTTTCGGTTTATCACTATTCATCCGTTTGAAGATGGTAATGGACGGATCGCCAGAGCCCTTACCGATATGGCGTTGGCACAGGATGAGAACCTGCCGTTCAGGTTTTACAGCCTTTCGACACGTATCATGGCTGAAAGGGATGGATACTACCGTGTGCTGGAGCAATGTCAGAAAGGAAACGGTAATATAACTGATTGGCTGCTATGGTTTCTGGAATGTTTTGAACGGGCGCTTGAGCATTCAGAGACATTGATTTCAAATGTTCTGGCAAAGGCACGATTCTGGCAGCAGCATGGGCAGACAACATTGAATAAACGCCAGCAAAAGGTTATCAATCGGTTGCTGGATGCCGGTTCAGGCGGTTTCGAAGGCGGTCTGACCACCCGTAAATATGTGGGCATGGTAAAGGTCAGCCGGGCAACCGCTTATCGCGAGATATCCGACCTGGTTGCAAAGCAGATATTCAGGCAGAACCCGGGCAGGGGGCGCAGTGTCAGCTATGACATAATACTATAACCAATCTCCGGTGCCCGTCTAAACTCATGCCCAATCATAAACTGGAAACAGTTAGTCGATATTTGCTTGGAAGATCATGTATGCGGATGCAAAGACACCGGGCGCTTGATGATGCGAGGATGGCGGCCGATATATGGCTTGAAATGGGGAAAATGTGAGCAGACTGAACAGATGAAAGCGCTGTTAAGATAACGGATTAAACAAGAGGATATCATGATGATGTCAAAAGAACTTACAAACTCAACGACAGAACGCCAGAATGTCCTGAACAACGCGTTTGCCGTCACGGAAATTCAGAAAGCAGTCCATATCAGGGGCGTTATGTTTGAGGGGACTGTACGCCTTGTGAAGGAACAGATTGCGGCATTTTTTGAAGTGGATGTTCGCACAATTGAACGTTATCTGGAAAAATATGGAGATGAACTGGGGCTAAACGGGTACGAGGTTTTGCGAGGGAAGCGTCTTAAATCATTCAAGTTAACAGTTAAGGAACAATTTGATACCGACATTGGTGTCGGTATCAAAACACAGCAGCTTGGGATATTCGATTTTAGGGCGTTTCTTGTTTTGAAGACGGAAATAAACGGATTGCCATTTCATTGGGTGCCCAATTCTTATTGCTGAACGGTTATATTTTCGTTACCAGGCGGTTTATCCATGAGATGGAAAACATCAGCTATCATGTCGCGGCAGGAAAAATTGATAAAAACCTGCTAAAAGAGATTATTTGCGCTGTAATTGAAGATGATATGGAAATTGGCATAAAGATTCATTTTGGCGTATTTTTAAATGAGGAAGGTAGTCAGGAAATGAAAACCATATTGCATTAAGCTTAGTATTTATTAATGCAGACACTGGACTTGACTGATAAAAATATAGAAACGAAAGTGACGGTGATATAATTATGAAAAACAAAAACTCTTCCGAATTACAACCCTTTTCTAATTTTGTCGTCTTTAAAACAAAAAGTGGCAAGGTAAATATAGATGTCTTTTTTTATGAAGAAACCCTTTGGCTGACTCAAAAAAAAATGGCGGAACTTTTTGAAAAAGGGCGAACTACCATTACAGAGCATTTAAAAAATATTTTTTCCGAAGGAGAATTATTGGAAAATTCAGTATGTCGGGATTTCCGACATACTGCGGAAGATGGTAAATCCTATGTTTCAAAGTTTTATAACTTAAAAGCCATAACCGCAGTAGGGTTTAGGGTCAATTCGCACCGAGCAATCGAATTTCGAAAATGGGCAGGCGAGATTTTGCATGAGTACATCATTAAAGGCTTTGCCATGGATGATGAACGGTTAAAACAAATCAAACACTTTGGGCAGGACTATTTTGATGAGATGCTGGAGCGGATTCGGGAAATCCGCTTGAGTGAGCGGAGAATATATCAGAAAATCACCGACATTTACGCTCTTTCAGCAGATTATGACAGCCAGGCCGATATAACTAAACACTTTTACGCAACAGTACAGAATAAATTGCATTGGGCCATAACCGGTAAAACTGCAGCAGAAATCATTTACAATGAAGTAGATGCTCAAAAGGCGTACATGGGGCTGAAAACATGGAAGAACGCTCCGGATGGTAAAATTCTTAAAAGCGATGTATCTATTGCCAAAAATTATCTCAATGAAGAACATCTCCGACAATTGGAGCGAATCGTCACCGCATATCTTGATATGGCAGAAAATCGGGCGCACAACAGAAAAGTGATGAACATGGCAGACTGGGATCAATTTCTTACACAGTTTCTGGAGCTTTCAGATTATCCGATTCTTGCCAATTTGGGCAAAGTAAGTATGCTCGAGTCAAAATTGAAAGCAGAAGCGGAATTCGATAAATACAGGATAATTCAAGATAAGAACTATGTTTCAGACTTTGATCGGGAAGTCCAAAAACTATTGGGTAATGAGGATCGTGATAAATGAAGCTGATATTCAAACAGCAACGCTACCGGATTACCCCGCTGGGAATGGCCATTTTAAAACAAGGTCGAGGGAAATCCTGACGATGGCGTCAAACTATTCAGAAATAAAGATCGAAAACGAGAGACGCTACGGTACAGACATCGGTCGAATCGTACCAATGCTATTAGCGGATTGCTACGACGATCGAACCCTTCGTTACCAGGCGGTTTATCCATGAGATGGAAAACATCAGCTATCATGTCGCGGCAGGAAAAATTGATAAAGACCTGCTAAAAGAGATTATTTGCGCTGTCATTGAAGATGATATGGGTCGTGAGGGTTTGAAACTGAAGATATTAATGGCAATTTCAGATTAAAACGGAAAAATGGAGCTTAGGAGGGGTGATGGAAACAAGCATGGCTGTCTTCAGAGGTAAGGAAATCAGGAAGACGATTCACAACAATGAGTGGTGGTTTTCGGTTGCCGATGTAGTAGTGGTGTTGACCGACAGCACAGATCCTCGCCAGTACTTAAAAAAGATGCGACGACGCGATCCGGTGCTCGATTCCAACTGGGGTACAATTTGTACCCCCCTTCAATTGAGATCTCCTGATGGCAAGATGCGCAAAACCAACTGTGCCAACACAGAAGGCATTTTCCGCATTATCCAGTCCATCCCCTCGTCCAAAGCCGAACCCTTCAAGCGCTGGCTGGCCAAGGTCGGTTATGAACGGGTTCAGGAGATCGAGGACCCGGAGCTGGCAAGTAAGCGTACCAAGGCCATTTACCGTGCTAAGGGGTATTCCGACGCCTGGATTGAAAAGCGGACGCGCGGCATTGCTATCCGGGCTGAGTTGACTGATGAATGGCAGAAACGCGGTGTAAAAGGTGAACCGGAATACGCTATCCTTACTTCGGAAATCTCCAAGGCCGCATTTGGGCTTACCCCTTCGGAATATAAAAATTTGAAAGGGCTGGAACGCGAGAATCTTCGCGATCATATGAACGATTTGAAATTGATCTTTTCCATGCTCGGCGAGGCTGCCACTACCGAGATTTCCCGCAAGAAGGATGCCCAGGGCTTTGGTGAAAACAAAACCGCGGCCCGCAAGGGCGGCAAGATCGCAGGTGACGCCCGGAAAAAGTTGGAAAAGGAGACCGGAGACAAGGTGGTCAGCCCTGGAAACTATCTGACTGAACCTGAAAGCAGAAAACGACTGTCGAGAAAAAAAAGAAGTGAGCCCAAATGACTGAATCCATTCTTCCGCCACTTAAACCCATACCGATAAAAGATCGTGTATCTATGATCTTTGTTTACTACGGCCGAATTGATGTTAAAGATGGCGCGTTTGTAATGTTCCCCACTGAAAATTGGGGTCATGAAAATTGGGGTCAAATCTATGTTTGACCCTTGGGGATAAACGATAAGAATAGAATGTAGAATTGACGCCGTTATCAAGGAGTTTCGAGGCTTAAAAAATGTGACAAAAAATTAATAAACAGATAGGGGAAAAAACAAGACAGTATTAATAAGGGTCAAAGGCAGACCCCCCATTTCATCACACTGGCCGGTTGGTTCACAAATAATCCGTAAGTTGTTCATCCCATGTTCTTTGGCAATTTTTTGGTATTTTATTATTCGCCTTTGGATAACATCGGTACGATTGCTACAAATGTCAGTATATTCCCTGCTATCAGCAGCAAAAAAAAGAAGCTCAAATTGTCTTTGTGAACATCTACAGATATATCCATGACCTGATTTAAATTGATTTTTTCGACAATGTATGTGATTTTCATTACGGCTTCTCCTTTTGATGTAAAATTATTTGATATGATTTAACAAATTGGATATTATGGATATTATAACCAAATTTAAAGGAGAAGCCATCTTTTTGATTTTTAACTAATAGTATGTGGTGCCGACCCAAAAAGCTGGGCGGCACAGTTCAACCGTTCGCCGAGGCAAGAAGAAGGGAATCGCGAAATGGCAGGTCTTACGTTCCTGATCGTGTTCTTGGTTCTTATGGCGTTGGTGGCCATTGTGCCCCAAGTCTTGCGCCGCTTCCACATCCCCGCTGTTGTGGCCATCATGCTTGTCGGTATTGCCATCGGCCCGAACGCCCTTGACTTGGTGCGGCACCTGAACCACTTTCTGGGTCGCGGGTACCCAACAGAGCAGATATACGTGGTCTTGGATGCTATGGGCCTATTGGGACTCGTCTTTCTGATGGCGTTGGCCGGTATGGAGGTGAACCTCCGCATCATGCTGGTGGAAAAGCGCGCTGTCGCATGGTTGAGCCTTCTTACCTTTGCCATTCCTGCCGCAGCCGGTTACGCAGCGTATGGGGTTTTCGAGCCTGCCGACACCATCGGCAAGTGGGTGTACGCCTCGCTGTTCGCATCGCATTCGGTCGGCATCGTGTTTCCGCTCATCCGCGAACTGAAAGCGACTCGTACACGGTTTGGTGTGACGGTTCTGGCCTCAACGGTCATCACGGACATGGGCAGCCTGATCCTGTTGGCCATGTGCATCCAGCTCAAGCGTCATGCGATCCCTGGTCGAGTCGCCGGCAGCATCTCGGTTTTCGATCACGTCGATCCCGGGTTCCTGGGCGCATGGTTTTTCGTCCTCTTCCTTGGTGCAATCGCCGCCTTCATCCTCCTGTCCTTCTGGCTTCTTCCGAAGGCGGCCCGCTATGTTCTTGCACGTCTGCACCCGCATGACGATGCACGCCTCACATTCTTTATAGTTGGGTTGTTGGCCGTGGTATCCATCGGAGAGTTAATCGGCGTCAGCGTAATCGTAAGCGCCTTTGTTGGTGGCATGGCTATTGTTGGTGTCCCTGCATTCCACGAGCAGAGTTGCGTTCTCCACCGCAAGATTGAGGGCATTGGATATGGGTTCGTCATTCCATTCCTTTTCCTGACAATCGGGATGAAGACAGACCTTCGCGTTTTGCTGGCCGCGTGGGAAAATACCGCCATCGTGGGCGTCACCGTTTTGGGGTTGGTCGTGAGCAAGACTGCCTCCGGCTGGCTTGCCATGCGGCTGGCTGGATTTGGGGACAAGAAGGGACTTTGCGCCGGGCTGATGACGGTGCCTCAGCTTTCCGCTACACTGGCGGCGGCGGCGGTTGCCTTGCAGCTCCAGATGATCGGTCAGGCGTTTTTCAACGCCATTGTCTGTCTTTCCATTTTTACGACCATCCCTGTTCCAACGCTGGTCAAACTGTTGATTGTGAAGGGCAACATTCGATTCGACCAAGTCGAGGAGAATCTCACTGAACTTGTGCCTGAAACGGCCATTGAAGAAGACACAGTGTAGCGCCAGAGCAATAAAGGGGGGGTTGAATTTAGGCGTTTCTTTTTTCATTTGTTTGTGGTAATGAAGTCACATGCCACGTCAAGCCAGAATAGATGCCCGCCCGCCTCGCCCGTCCGCCTCACTCCGCTTGGCTGGAGGGCGGGCCTGAGCTCGCAATGGCGGGCAGGCGCCGGGTACCTTGCATCATATCATATGCAGGGGTATCGAGCGACGAAACATTTTTAAAGACAATACCGATCGAAACCGGTTTCTGGAAAGACTCGGTTCTGTTTTGCAAAAGACCTCCACACCCTGCTACGGCTGAGCGTTGATTCCGGCAAAAAGCCGATTGCTCAAATTATGGCTTGACTGCAACGGAGGTTAGCAAGTACCTCGGGCTGAGCAAATCTGCTGTCAGTCGTGCAGCCAATAGAGGCCAAAAACTGATCGTCGATCAATTCTTGTCCCTGAAAGACTAAAAACGCGTAATTTCAACCCCCTCCCCTTTTATCCATCTTTATCCGCAATAGCTAATTCCCCTTCCTTGAGATATTGAAAGCTGGAAAGACAGGCAAGATTTGAAGTTTTGATTTCATTGTGATATCGATTTGTTTTAAAATTTGAAGATAATAGGGTCAAAGCAAATTTGCTTGTTAATCAATGGTTATCTGCAAGATGATTATACTATGGCGATACTTAGATGTACAAAAAAGCTGCTATCTGAATTGAATATAAGGCCTACAGATAGTTCGCACTTATTTGACGATTTTGGCAGCTGGCATTGTAACCTTTTTCGAATCGACCGCAGAAAATGTGTTCTATTTACACATGATAGAACATTATATTCGTTCCTTGTCCCAGGTCTTACCAAATCTGGCTTCCAAAACATTTGCGAAATCTTCAAGCAAAGCTTGTTTAAAAACCTAATAGAAGAAAATATACCTCAAAAACAAATTGAACTTTTTCTTGATAATAATAAGAAAATCGAAATTTCAAAAACCAACAACCGAAGTGTATTGGGTTCTATGAACGACCTAACATTTCAACTCAAATATCAAATTCGCGATGAAGGTGGGATCTTAAATACAAACGTTATGAAATTGAATCATGATTTGAATCGTATCCCTATGAGTGCCATCAAAGGAATTTACAGTATTTATGAATTGGAGAATTTTTTAAATAGTCATAACAGATAATCGGGTAAAGGGGAGTTTTTCTCTCCCCCTCCCCACAACACCCAATACTGTTGACTTAAGCTGATCATCTATACTTCTTATTGTTGCCGCGCCATTTATTGACTGACTTTTTTGTTACCCTTGGTTGTGCGGAACGTGGGATTTTAGGTCTATAATATTTTACCCTCGATATTTCAATAATTACCTCATTAAATATTTCTATAGCTTTCCGGGGATTTTCTGGAACCAATACCGCCGCTTCTGAAGCAATGGTTAAAATAGCATTTTTAAATTGGATCTCTCGTTCTCCGCCAAAAAATGCATCAGATGATAGAACCATAAGAATTCTTGTAATAACACTCATTATCATTGCCGCATATAGCTCCTGAAGGATTCCGTTAATTGTTTTTGTATGAAACTTCTCAATTTCCATAACCACTTTTTCATCCCTATAGTAACCTTCAATTTCCCATCTTCTGAAGTATAAGGCAATGATCTCTTTTTCAGAAAACTGCTTTTTATCATAAAGATTTGTTAAGAGTACTGATATTTTTCCTTTAGGATTAATAAGCTTAACAACCCTAAGTTTAATATTTTTACATTTTTTTCGATCCTTTGCTGCTATTCCTGCCATGTATTTATTTGAAGGAGTTATCCAAATGATTCCATCCTTTTTACTACTGGTAATAAAAGGTTTTAAAGCAGGAAATGAATTATAAGCCGGGCAACGAAAAACAAAATATCCTGTAAAGTTTTCTATCAAATGAAGTATCAAATCATAGCTGGGATATCCCTTATCAAACAGCCATACACTGTTTGAAGGAATAAATTGAAGATGTTTTTTTGCCTCTTCTCTTTCGTTAGCATTATTTGTACTAACAATTGTTCTTGCAACAGGCAGACGTCTGAAGACATCATACAGTGTCGAGACTAAACATTGCGGGAAGTGACCATTAAGTTTCTTGCCTCTTTGAGGGTCAAATGCATTACGAATTTCATCAGTAGATGGCAATGTAAAACGAGAACCATCAGTGGCAAAAACAGACATTCCATGCCATAGGAATTTATTGTCTTCAGGCCATATTTCATAAGCAAGCTTAACTGCTTTTTGAAGTAAATCTCTAAATATCGTCCAGGATATTTTTTTCCTGGCCTTTGTAAGGCTACTTCGGTGAATAGCTTCTGCACCAGGCCACAGACCACTCCGTTTTGCATTTTTAAAGAATTCGCCTGATTTTGAGTCTATCCCTTTGCTCTTTCCACTTGCTGTGATAGAAAGAATAAAAACAATAAGTTTTGAGAATGGAAGTTTTCGGTTACGAGAGAAATCTTTCGGAGTTTTTTTATAGGCAGGGTCAATATTTTTTGGAATGAGATTAAAAAAAGATTTGATAAAACCATACTGTTGGCATACATTATGAAATCAATTTCTGTGCCATTTTCTTCTCCTTTTCGATATTTTTTTAAAAAAGTTAATCATTTTGTAAATATAATAACTATCATAATTTATATAATATATCAATAAGTTATTTAGCTTTTTTGCCTTAAGTCAACAGCATTGCCCACAACACCACGGCATGCGGGTCCGCACCGGGCGTTTCACAAAGCTTATCGGGCCGTAGCCAAATAATGAATGTTAACCCAAAGTTCCTTAATGGGTAACCCCTTTTCTCTTCAGTCGGACTCGGCAAAGCCTCGCCGCTGAAGCGCCTGTCAGTGTTGTTAAAGGAACGAGCTATTAATCCCATTATGAAGTTCTGTAATAGTTAAACAGTGTCGTGACGTACAGAGTCACTTTCGCACCATCCATAGAAAAGGAGTTCCTTCAATGCTTGTTCGTCGATATCAACTCGCAGTTGTATTGCTTTGCATTCTTAGCTCATTCTCCTGTGCAACCGCACCTCAAAAACCGGGGGGAAAAATTCAGGTGGCAGAACCTGCCGGACCTTCAGAGAAGAGCTTTACCAACTCCATCGGCATGAAGTTTGTTATGATTCCTGCCGGAACTTTCATGATGGGAAGCCCTTCAAACGAGCCGAAGCGGGATAGTGATGAAAGACAACACAGGGTGACCATCAGCAAACCTTTTTACATTCAGACTACGGAGGTAACCCAGGGGCAATGGCGTGAGATTATGGGAAACAACCCGTCGGACTTTAAGAACTGCGGCGATGATTGCCCTGTGGAAAAGGTTTCCTGGAACGATTGCCAGGAGTTTATACGCAAACTGAATCGGCAAGAGGGCACAAACAAGTACCGGCTTCTGACAGAGGCTGAGTGGGAGTATGCGTGCCGTGCGGGAACAGATACACCTTTTTACTTTGGTGACTGTTTGTCAACGGATCAGGCCAATTATGACGGTAACCATTCCATGCCTGGGTGTTCAAGAGGAGAGTATCGGAAACGCACTGTGCCCGTGGGAAGTTTCCCGCCGAATGCGTGGGGTCTTTATGACATGCACGGCAATGTGTGGGAGTGGTGCCAGGACTGGTATGGATATTATCTTTCAGGCCATGCTACTGAGCCCATTGGGCCTTCATCCGGCGGATTCCGTATGTTGCGTGGCGGCTCGTGGTTCAGCTATGCCAGGCGTGCACAGTCTGCCAATCGCTATTGGGGCGGCCCTGGCGGACGCTTCAACCGCTTCGGGTTTCGTATTGCTATGACTTCAGTTGCCAGGAAGATTCGGCCCTGCCTCCTGCCCGGTGCACTCATTGGTGGATAGGATGTCCCCCTTTTATCCCCCCCTGATGAAGAAGGGATTGATATTGAAAGCTTGGAAAGGCGGGTAAGAATTGAAGTTTTGATTTCATTATGATATTGATTTGTTTTAAAATTTGAAGGTGGCAAACTATATAATAACTGGTTCGGCGTCCAAGACAAAAGGGGGAAAGAAATGGATGAAATTCAGGGTCAAAAAAATGCTGCTGCTTTTATTACATCCAAAGACACTCTTGATGGAGTCTACCCTGGACTCATATTAGGAATAAACGCAAGACGGTTAGGTATGGAGTCTACAGTGTTTTATACTTTTATGGGAATAAACGTTGTCCGAAAAGGCTGGATAGATAAAGCCAAATTCCAGCCTCCAGGATTCATGGGCGCTATTCCTGGGATGTCGGCCGTTGCCACATGGATGATGAAGGGAAAAATGGAAAAAGCGAATATTCCTCCTCTTTCTGACCTCCAGGAAGTAGCTCAAGTCGAAGGCGTGAAGTTTGTTGCTTGTAAGATGACTGTAGATATGATGCAGTTTTCGGAAAAAGACTTCATCGATGGAGTTACAATCCAAACAGCTGAAGAATTTTTGAAATCTGCTAAGGATTGTAAAATATTACTATATACTTAGTCGTTACTAATGCCTTCAAACATAAATGCTGGATCAAGGCATAATTATTCTATCTATATAAAATTATTGTAAAATTAATATGTTTTTTATTGCCGAATCGGGTAGCTGAGGGTTTTTCTCCCTCAGTCCCCACAACACCACGGCTTGCGGGTCCCCGCCTATATTTGTGCCATATGGCAATGAGTTTTAGTTTTCTGCTATTAAAAGCATTTTAAATAATATAAAGTGCTTAGAAAATTAACTCGTGAACTCCTAAACCATGGAGGCCATATGAT
>VMSQ01000116.1 GCA_013792055.1 Desulfobacteraceae bacterium | reverse complement strand
GGAAATCGGAGGTGAAGGCCGCAATTTACAATTTTGTAACCAGATGATCAATTATGACCTGCCATGGAATCCCATGAAAATAGAACAGAGGATTGGACGTATTCACCGAATTGGGCAGAAAAAAGAAGTTATGATTTACAACCTGTGCGCTGCAGGCAGCATGGAAGATTATATTCTTGAGGTACTTGATAAGAAAATCAACATGTTTGAAATGGTGATCGGTGAAATCGACATGATAATTGGAAGGATTAAGGGTGAGCCTGAGTTTTCCGAAATGGTTTATGATATATGGGTTAATTCAGCGTCTGAAAAAGAAAAGCAAAAGTCCTTTGACCAACTGGCAGGCATACTAAAGAGATCTAAAACCAGCTATAATAAAACCAAAGAGCTTGATGAAAAACTTTTTGGAGAAAATTATGAACTTTGATTCCGATTACGAGCTGGAGAACTTTGTATGCCGATTTCTTGAAGTTCATGAAGCGGAAGTAGAAAAAAACGAGATAGGATTCGAAGTTCTCTTACCTGAGAACCTTTCCAACCTACTGGAAACACCTGAGTATTTTCACATCAATAAGATAACAGCTTCCAAACCTGATCAAGAATCGGAAGACATATATTCCATAAATTACGGCTCACATCTACTTGAAAAAATTGTTAATGCAGCATGTAGCAAGGTGCCTGTTTTGCGCTGTCAGCTTCAATTTGCATATCTAAAAAGCGCTGGTTTTGACAGGCTTATTAAGGAGCGGATTGATTTTTATGGATCAAGGGGCAGTGTAGAAAGCTGGGCAAAAATCAATACTGAATACCTTTTCCTGACCTGCAGGTATAATGCTCGGAGTGATGAACAAAAAGAGGGCCTTCTAACTCTGATATTTAATCTTGAAACAGGCGCCCATGTGCCCGACATGGCCCAGGGGCTTGTTTCAGCGGCAAAAGATTTCAAAACCAATGAAAAAATGTCTATTCAGGAAGATAAAAAAATTAAAGAAATCTTTGACTGTATAAAGAGAGAGACTGAAGGAGCCATATCAAATGAATTGGGTCCTTTTCAAGAAAGCATGAACAGGAGATTCAGAAGGGATGTGGCAAATCTCGAAGAATATTTTGCCGGTTTAAAAATGGAAATGGAAAAAAGTCTGGAAAGACCAGGTCTTTCCAGCCAATTAATAGAGGAAAGAAGAGAGAAAATTGCCTTTCTTCCTGACGAGCTTTCAAGAAAGAAGGATGACCTGTTTAAAAAATACAGTATCAAGGTTAAGATAGAACCATGTTCTGCAATGTTTATCAACACTCCGGCAATTAAGATTCTATTTAGGGCATCTATTGGGAAAAAAAATAAGAACCTCTCGCTGACCTATAATCCGGTAACCAAAACCATAGACCCCCTTGTTTGTGAGGGATGCAGAAAAAGCATTAAACACGTCTATTTTTGCAACCACCTGCATCTGCTCTGTCAAGTATGCGGTTGCAACTGCCCGCTTTGCTGAATATATTAAAAAGTTGATAAGTTGATGTCCCTTAAGCCCTGACGATAAAATGCGTTTGTAAACATATTGGGCTTAATAAATGTATCTTTCTACCACAAAATGCGTTTTTCCACGAATCCGAACAATAACAGCTTATCGATTAAAATTCTTGCAAATAAAATGCTTTTTGCTATAATAAATACAAATTGGATACTTTTTTCTACGGTAAAACATTTTCTACAACGGTGAGTCAGTGAATAATATAGAAATCAACCCAGCCG
>VMSQ01000295.1 GCA_013792055.1 Desulfobacteraceae bacterium | reverse complement strand
GCAACAAAAGCTTTAAAGGGTAAAGGACCAACTAAATTTCAGTGAAATTCTGTGTTGCTCAGTGGTGAATTTTTATAATATTACATAAAAAAATGAGTTTGTAAATTTTGATTATAAACACCACATACAAGGTATTGTATAGCTCATAAATCAAAGCCACTAATAAGTTAAAAAGTTTTAAATTTATCTTCATTTTTATCTTGACAGTTGATTTTAAATGGTTCACAAAAAAGTCAGATTTAAGGAGATGTTAATATGACTATTGTAAGATGGGATCCTTTGAGAAACGTAGCGACTCTGCAAGACCGTATAAATCGTATATTTAATGAAGCCTTTGCCGATTCAAAAGACTTTGAAGACGAGGTCAGCATGTCCGCCTGGAGACCAGTAGTAGATATTTTTGATACTAATAATGCAATCGTCATAAAAGCAGAACTTCCTGGGATAAAAAAAGATGATGTTTCCGTAGATGTTAAAGATAATGTGCTGACAATTAAAGGCGAGCGCTCTTTAAGTAAAGAAATCAAGGAAGAAAATTACTACAGAAAAGAAAGAAGCTTTGGCAAATTCCAGAGGTCGTTCACCTTGCCTGAAGCCATAGAACCTGCAGGGATTAAGGCAAATTTCAAAAACGGAGTGCTTGAAATAGAAGTACCGAAAGCTGAGGAAAAAAAGCCAAAACAAATAAGCATAAACGTAGAATAAATAAAACTTCCAGTATAGTATTTTTTGCTGCTCACCCGTAATTTTAAACCCATAGCGTCCTGTTTTTTCTTTAAAATGGAGATAGCCATGCCTGATCTTGACAAACTATGCTTTGATGGAAATGGATTTGAATCTGATTATGATTATGAATCTACAACTAACAGATTCGGTTTAAAAAACCTTTTTGATGACGTTATAACCTGGGATGATATGTATGACAATTTGTGGGATGAAGAATTTTGGGATGATTAGCCTTGAATTATTAATTCACCTAATTTGAAATTCAAAAATAGACTCAATAAGTAAACTATATACAAAAAGGCAGAGCCAAAAATGGCAAGCCGATCGCTTAACGTGTTGAAGAAAAATGAAAGAGGACTGCTGAATGAGTATCAGCGGTCCTTTTCTTTCTGGAAGAAATCTTCCGCAATGGGCAGATGCTGTACTGCCTGAAAGGTCCTAAGCAGCTTTGTCACTGATAATAGATAATGTTCTCAATCGATATCTTGCCCTTTGCCAGTCCCAATCGCATTGCCGGAGTCTGCTTGTTCCTGCCAACTTCCACGAAATTGTAGAAGACGCGGAAGATATCCAGCAGTTTGCCAACCATAACAGGTTTGTAGGGGCCGTAGCCAAACCAGCGGCGGCCCAAGTTCGCCGAACTGCTGATTGGTCTCTCTATCAGCGATAATCTCCTTCGGACCTGCATGAAGACGCGATCAATGGCATGGAGGCTTGCCTTGTTGTAGAGCCAGGCAAGATGGTCCTCGTCATATCCCTGGATATCCGTCAGGTAGCACATAGCCTTTTCGGGCTCTCCCATATTCGGGAACGGATGTTCCACCCAACGATCCTGCCATTTCCCGATGTTGACCATCTGGGCCATCTTCTCCTTTATCATCAGGAGTTTTACCTGCCAATCCTTCAGGTCGGGATGCAGCTGCTTCATTGCTGCCATGCGGCGTCGATTGTCTGCCAAGATCCGGCGCTTTTCGTTAATGGTCGCTTCGGCGTTGATGCGCACGTAAAAGGCATCGCAGCGTCCCTCCCTTACCCTATCGGAAAATGCCGACAGACAAGCAGCCCGGAAGGCTGAGTCCTGATCGAGAAAAAAACGGACCTTTTCTGTGTTATCGAGAAGCTTCCTAAGAAAGAAAAAGTGCCCGTACATGGTGTATTCTCCACGCACCTGCATACCATCTTTTGGCAATGCAAGATCGTCATCCAGATTGTCCAACATTTCGACATCGTCCCTCTTGGCAACGTCCTCATATGTAGCAGCTATATTCCCCCTCAGAGATCCTGCATGTGTGCCAAATCTTTGGGCTCGGGTCTTTTTGATGGCCTCGATGTAATCCCGTCGAAGCCAGAGACGGGCATGTTGCCTGTAGGCCGGTTTTACTTCGTAATCACCTGAGGCAATCGCATCCCTCTCTATGTCGTCCGGATCCAGTGAGGGGTCAAAGTTGAGATGTAAGCCGAAAACATAACCGGTCGTGTTGTCAGCGCTGCCGACAGCACGAAAAATGATGTTTCTCCGGTCCTTGGCGTCCGACCAGTTGATCATATAGTCTTGCCGGTCAACTCCGATATAGAGGCGGGCAAACGACATGGATGGAAGATTACGTTCCCTCTCAGATAGAAAACTTGTGCACTGCTGATGAATAAAATCGATCTTCCGGTAGAGAGTGGACATGGTGATCCCTTCCACCTCGCAGATACGACGGAAAGGCACCTTGTTGACGAGAAGACGGAAAATAGCGGCATTTTTGTGGGGTTTTCGGTGCCGGATCGTCGGCGATGAAGCGGTAATGAATGTTCTGCCGCATGCCTTGCAACGATAGCGTATAGATCCTGCTTTTGTCCGTCCGAACGATTGATAGTGAGTCTTGCCTTTCTCTATATCTATATGGTGGTTCGGGCAGTCTTGGTTTGGGCAGGTTGGGATAGCTATAGTATCAAAAGGCTTCCAAAAGCGGCTCAGCTCTTCGTGGATGGCTTTGTTGCTCTTTATCGTTGGATATTGGCCGCAAAAACTGCACCGAAGCATGGGTGTGCCTCGACCTGAACCCACTACGCTATAAGTATCCCTACCACGTTCCGCTGCTCCCTTCCCTCTGGGCTGTCTCTTTGTGCTCGCCGGTACACCAAAATTCTGGCACTGTGGATTCTTACAGAAGTTGACCTGAATCGCACCGACTTCTACCGGAACACGTTCATCGATCTGGTTTGGTCCTTTGAGCAAAAAAAATCCCCCTACGAGATTCTACCTCGTTGGGGGATAAATGTTAAGCACTTTTTCAACACGTTAAGCGATCGGCTTGCCAAAAATGGCCCTGCCTTTTTTATTACATCACATTAGCCATCGCTGGATCTTTTCGCCGAACAAACACAATCGGTTTTGCGTGCAAATGGTGATGGAATATAATCCAGCCTGTGAATAATCATATCCTTTTAATCAAATAGAACGGCGGCGATGGATATCGTGGTTGTATTTCATTGCACATGCCTTTCTCACTCTTTGCTCCTGACATGCTCAAGAAATATATCAATCGGTGCAGTTGTAACATTTTTCTTAATCGGATATGCCTCCTTAACAGGCCCAATTATCCATGCTTCACTGATTTTTAAATCATCCAGTGCATTCCAGAATCCCCTGGTTACCTGCGGTGCAGTTGATGCCTTGAATTCACAGGCGATTTTTTTTCTTCCCTTTGTCAATACCAGGTCGATTTCCGCACCGGCTGATGTGCGGAAAAAAGCTGCCTGCCAGCCCGGAAGTTGCGAAAGAATATTTTCCATGGCAAACCCTTCCCACGAAGCCCCGTAAACAGGATGCCCCAGCAGGTCGTCGGCTTTGTTTATGCCGAGCAGGGAGTGAAGTATGCCTGAATCCCTGATAAATACTTTTGGGGACTTCACCAGACGTTTTTTAAGGTTTGCTTCAAAAGGCGGCAGGACCCTGACCATAAAAGTTTGTGACAGGAGATCGAGGTATTTTCTGACAGTTGTATGACTTACCCCCATTGATTCACCGAGCTTTGAGCTGTTTAAAACCTGCCCGTGGATATGGGCAAGCATCTGCCACAGTCGCCCCAGAGACTGCGCTGGAATTGAAAATCCCAGTTGAGGAATATCCCTTTCAAGAAAAGTTCTTATAAAATTCTCCCGCCAGGTAAAACTTGCCTTTTCACTTCCTGCAAGAAAACTCCTTGGAAAACCGCCCCTGAACCAAAGCTTCATAATTTCAGCAGGATCTTTCCTGTCCTTCACAGGTATTTCGGAAAACATGAATGGTGTCAGTTCAATGTAGGCGATCCTGCCGGCAAGAGTCTCCGAACTCTGCCTGATCATGTCCCTTGATGTACTGCCAAGAATAAGTATCTGGCCGTTTGAACCCCGCTCATCTATAATACTTCTTAAGACTGGGAAAAGTTCTGGCCTGCGCTGTATTTCATCCAGGCATATGAGATTCTCTTTCTGAAGCTGAAAAAAAAGTTCCGGATCTTCAAGTTTTCTCTGATCAGATGGCTTTTCAAGATCAAGATATACCGCATTCTTTCGGCCCTTTACAATCTCAAGGGCAAGCGTTGTTTTGCCGCACTGGCGCGGACCAAGAACCGCAACTGCAGGGAAGTTATTAAGTCTCTCCTGTATTTCAGTCTGAATTATTCTATTAATATAACCTTGCATATTGAATTAATATCTTTCAATTTACAATATTGCAAGCTTTTTTATTTTATAGCGTTTGTCAGAATAATGTTCCAATTGTTTATAAATATAATAGCGGTATTCGAGCAAACCATTTTGATAATTTTGCAGACGTTCCTGGCAAAGTGAATCGTAAAAATTGAAGCTGTCTGAGTCCCGAAGCGAAGCGAGGTCGAGTTCTTTAATTTTAGCGGAACGAGGCTTTTTCAAATCCGGACAAGCCGATTCCTTCGTAAAAAAAATTAGAGGTATTGATTTTTGATAATAAAAGTTGATAATAGTACTCAAATGAACTTCAAACTGTTCATGAGAGGAGGAAAAAAATGGAAGACAGGCCAAGAGGTGCTTTTATCCAGAGGGATAAGAAAACGTACGCTATAGTGCCCAGAACACCAATGGGTCTTGTAACGCCGGATATTCTGGAGAACATTGCCAGGGTGGTACGCAAGCATAATATTCCGGTAATTAAAATAACCTCCGCCCAGAGAATGGCTCTTGTAGGTTTGAGGCCGGAAATCGTTGAGCAGGTGTGGGAAGAACTTGGAATGAATGTGGGGCCTGCTGTTGAAATTTGTGTGCACTATGTTCAGGCATGTCCAGGTAATGCTCTGTGCAAATTCGGCATTCAGGACTCTCTTGGGTTAGGAGCCAAATTAGAAAAAATATTTGTTGGAACAGATATCCCTGCAAAAGCCAAGATAGGTATATCAGGCTGCCCATTTAATTGCGGCGAAAGCTATCTTAGAGATTTTGGTGCCTTTGGGAAAAAGTCAGGATGGACTGTAATTTTTGGGGGTAATTCAGGCGGCAAACCACGCATCGGTGATGTAATTGCTGAAAAATTAAACGAAGAAGAAGTAATTGAATTGGCAAAAAAATGCTTTAATTATTATGGCGCGAATGCAAAGAAAAAAGAAAGAACAGCGCGCTTTATTGAACGCATTGGTATAGATGAATTTAAAAATAATGTTTTAGAGGTGATTGTATGAAAATATTTGCGTCCGGGTCTCTGGCTTATGACCGTATAATGAACTTTCCAGGGGAATTTGAAGATCATATATTACCTGAGAAATTACATATTCTTAATGTCTGCTTTATGGTTGACGGTCTTACCGAGAAGTTCGGAGGCACAGCAGGAAATATTGCTTACAGCCTTTCCTTATTAGGAGAAAGCCCTATGATTCTGGCAACTGCCGGTAAAGATTTTGACAGCTATGAAACATGGCTGGCTCAAAACAACCTTCCTTTAAATGGAATTCGAAAAATTACAGAAGAACTCACCGCAGGCGCTTATATTACAACAGACAAAGCAGATAATCAGATCACAGGCTTTAATCCAGGAGCGATGAAATATCCATCGCTCTATAATTTTGACGGAATTAATAGGGATGAGGCAATAGCAATTATAGCTCCGGGTAATATTGAAGACATGATAAGCTATGGCCGTATTTATAAAAAACACGGGATGCCTTATATCTTTGATCCAGGCCAGTCTATCACGGCGCTTTCAGGAGACCAGTTGTCGGAGATAATTACCGGGTCTGAGATGCTGATATCCAATGACTATGAGCTGGAAATGATAAAGAAAGCTACTGGATTGGAAAAGCCGGCTCTCCTTAAGATGACAAAAAGCATTATAACAACTCTTGGCGAAGATGGCTCTATACTCTGTCATCAGAAGCAAGAAACAAAAATACCATCAGCAAAAGCCGCGGTAGTATCCGACCCGACCGGTGCAGGAGATGCCTACCGTGCAGGAATGATTAAGGGAATGGTAACAGGAAAAGATTTGATTACTTCTGCCAAGATGGGAGCGGTTTGCGCCAGTTTCGCAGTTGAGCACCACGGTACCCAGGAACATAAATTCACAGAGGAAGATTTCTGGAACCGTTATCAGGCCAATTTTTAGCCCTTATATTTTAACAAGATCATAGCTACGGCTTCCCAACCCAATAGTTTCAGCATATTCAAGCTGTATGGTCCAGTCCACTTTTGGATGTATACCCCTGAATTTATCTTCTCCGGGTTTAGTATTTTTTTCAAGGCACGATCCAGGTAAGGCCTGCTCGTTATTAACAAGATCTACAGAGGCCTGATCAATAGCAACTGGGTCTTTTGAAGCCACTATACCTATATTCCTTACGATAGGTGCATCATTATGGGCAAGACAGTCGCACTCAGGTGAAACATCGGTAATAAAATTCAAAAACAATGTTCTGCCCTTTTTATTCTTTAAAACACCCATCATATATTCAACAATATTTTCGAGAAAAATCGGTATATCCTGATTCCATTGAATCTGTATTGCATTGTTGGGGCAAATAATGATGCATTCACCACAGCCCATACACTTTTTAGGATCAATACTTGCCTTATCTTTTATCAGCTTTAGAGCTTTTCCGGCGCAATGACTTACGCATTCTCCGCATCCAACACATTTTTTTCTTTTAATTTTAGGGCTCACGGTTGAATGTTGAGCCAGCTTTCCCCTTCTCGATGCGCATCCCATGCCAAGATTCTTAATCGTACCGCCAAAACCGGAAAGTTCATGTCCCTTAAAATGTGCCACTGATAATAGCGAATCCGCACGTACAATCTCAGATCCAATATACACTCTTTTAAAACGTTTCTGGTTTATATTTACAGAAGTTTCACTGCAACCCCTCAAGCCATCTGCTATGACAACCGGGGCATCAACCACGGAATAAGCAAATCCGTTTTGAATAGCTGTTATATGATGATGCGGAGCATCGCTTCGCGTGCCGGCATACAGGGTATTACAATCCGTCAGAAATGGAAAACCTCCTGTTTCTTTTATTTTTTCAATAATTTTTCTTATAAATACAGGCCGGATGAAAGCGGTATTCCCCTGCTCTCCAAAATGCATTTTAACAGCAACGAGATCTCTTTTTTTGACTGCTGAACCAATGCCCGAAGTGTCAAGAAGTCTTCCAATCTTTAAAAGAAGGTTCTCCTTGTATGTGGCTTTAAAATCAATAAAATAGACTTTGCTTTTCATAACATCCACCTGTTTTTTTGACCGGGAATATGTTTCTCAAGTTTCGCACCTACTAATTCCTATAAACCTTCTCTTTAAAGCTTTTGTTGTATAGAGGTGTGCGAAACTTGAGTATGTTTTCTCTTGCTAAAAATTAATAATTTAAACATATCATTTCATACATAAATATTGCAACTTGTAAAAATTTGAAACACTCCGCTTGGGTAGAAGAAAAATGGACTTGTATTCAAAACTTGAGGTTCTGGACCGGATTTACAAAATTTATGACGCATTTACCGACAGTCTTGAACTGGCATGTCAAAGATATTGTTCAACTTGCTGCACACGCAATGTGATAATAACATCAATAGAAGGTTATAAAATAGCCGACCACTTGATTGAAAATGGAAAATCAGAATTATTCAAAAAAATTAAGGATGAATCTTACAAAAAACGTTTTCGGCCGATAATAACCACAAACAAAATAGCTGATCTTTGTATTCAGGGCAAAGAGCTTCCAGACGAGGAAATAGACAGCTCATGGGGAAATTGTCCGTTATTGATAAATGATGAATGCCCAATTTATATGGTCAGACCGTTTAATTGCAGATGTATGGTCTCAAAAACAAATTGCGTTGACAAAGCTGAAATGGATCCCTTTGTCCTGACTGTAAATAACGTTTTTTTACAGTATATAGAACATATTGATCAGCAGGGCTTTTCAGGAAATTTTACTGATGTTCTGCTTTTTATGGAATCAGAAGATAATCGGAAAAATTACAGTATGGAAGTATTGAAAGAGATAGGGAAAGATCTAATAAAAAACATGCCCATGCCGCTATTGCTTGTACCGCCCGAACATAAGCAACAGATTAAACCAATAATCAATTCACTCCAGACAATAAAAGTGCGGCGCAAGCCAAAATAAAAGACCGATCCTGATCTCTGCCTTTTATGCCTGACTCAAGTTTCGCACCCTTTACAACTTTAATACTCCAGAGATACTTTGTCCTCTTGTGCTATATCCCTGGGTTTAACCCATACAATATACTGCTTATTAATAAAAAGTTCACCAGCGCTCCCTCCTTTTAACTTGGCATCTACCAATACAATAAAAGGCATGTCAGTGCCGGTGAAAAGTTCGGAAACCCTTCCTTTTCCTGCGATATTTACCTTGCCCTCTATGATTGAACCATCCACGGTTTTCACACTGATCAACTTGTATATGGGCTTGTATTTTAATAATTTTTTCTCCATTTTATCTTCCCTCCCTTTTCATTAAAATACGTAGATTGCAACGTAAAACAAAGAAGGTCATAAGTCAAAGAAATCTTTGCACAAAAGACGAACTACAGTTTAAGAAGGCTGACAGCGTTATTGCCACAAATGCTTTCTATTTCATCCTTTGAAAGACCGGCCTCTTCCAACTCCTTGAAATATTGAGCCGGCTTTAAAAGCGGGAAGTCGCTGCCAAAAAGAATCTTATTCTTTCCAATAATCTGTACTGCTGTTTGATATATCTGAGGATAATACAGAAAAGGAGATGCGGCTGTATCAAAATAAACATTTTTCAAGTACTCTCCGACTTCCTTTTTCAGGAGATTGAAAAAAAACATCCCCCCGCCCCAGTGTGCAAGAACAATCTTGTTATTTGAAAACTTTTTGACAAGAGCGTAAATTTGCTCAAATGTATTCGGAGTCTTGCCTGGATAAAAATGGCCAACAGGCTCGTTAGTGTGGATTAGAACAGGAAGGTTCTTATCTTCGCATATTTCCATAAGCGGCTTAAGCTTTTCCTGCGAAGCTTCATCGATTCCTGATTGATAGAATGCAATTTCGCCAATGCCTGAAAGCCCGCCTTCAAGGCATCTAACAACTTCATGCACCGCTTCTTTGTTAAAAGGATCAACACAGCAGAAACCCACTAAACGTTCCGGGAACCTATCTATAGCTTCCAGAATATAATCGTTGTGTCTTTTAGATAAATCCGAACTTCTCCATGCGAATCCAAGAACCACTGATTTATCAACACCTTCAATATCCATCGAATCTACTATCTCTTTTACGCCAGCGAGTTTTGATTTAGGAGAACTGTACAAAAGCTTGAAGGCAGGTTCATGTGGAAAATATTTTTCCCTGTCCTCTCTTATCTCCTCTGGAAAAACATGAGTATGGAAATCTATAATCATTTTAAATCCCAGCAGCGCTATTCGGAAGCGAATCCAAGGTATTGACTCTAATTTTATTTAATATATAATATTTTTTAGATCTGCAATATTGATGTTCTCGTAAAAAGTCGAAAAATGTCCTTTTTCGTCATTCCGGCGAAAGCCGGAATCCAGTCTATTCAACTAGTTACGAAGTCTCTGGACTCCGGTTTTCACCGGAGTGACGACTTTTTACGAGGCCATCAATTATAATAATAAAATTATATATATACAACCCATTAAATAGTAACTCAAGTATTGCCCCCTTAATTCATATCAATTCCAAGGGGATAATGTTGCTGAGCCCAGGGAGGTTATCATGTTTTTCGATAAACCAGGAAAAAATAATACCGAACAGACCCTCAAGCTCGCATTTGAGAGGGGAAAAGAATTAGGTTTAAACGAAGTTGTTTTAGCTTCTACAAAAGGAGATACAGCATACAAAGCCCTGGAAATTTTCAGTGGTTTTCGCATTACCGTTGTAACATATCACTGTGGCTTCAAAGAACCATTCAAAAAAGTAATGACAGATGATATTAAAAATGATCTTAAAGAAAAAGGTGTAACTGTAGTATCGGCTACACATGCTCTTTCCGGCGTCGAACGGTCTATCACAAAAAAATATACAGGTATATATCCGGTACTGCTTATAGCAGATACTTTAAGGCTTTTCGGTCAGGGAACTAAAGTTGCTGTAGAGGTATCAATAATGGCGGCTGATGCCGGCACACTTACAGGCAATGATATCATCGCAATAGGCGGGACAGCCAGAGGAGCTGATACAGCTCTGGTTATAAAGCCCGCAAACCAGTCCGATCTTTTTGATCTGCGTATCAGGGAAATTATATGTAAACCAAGACAGTTTTAGGTTTAAAGGTTATTTAATGAAACGCCCTTCTCGAAAATCATCAATAGATTTCGACCTCCGACAACTGGAAATATTCTGCAAAGTTGTTGAGCTTAAAAGTTTCTCAAAAGCCGCTTCTGCTGTTTTTCTGGCACAGGCTTCAGTCAGTGAAAGAATATCAAATCTTGAAAATATGATTGGGATAAAACTACTTGACCGTTTAGGCAGAGAAGTCGTTCCAACCAGGGCAGGAATACTTTTGTATAAGAATGCCCGACTTCTGCTTGATATGAAAAGAACGGCATGCCTTGAAATGGAAGACTTTATAGGAGTTAAGCAAGGAGAAATCCATATCGGCGGCAGCACAATTCCGGGCGAATATATACTTCCAAAATACATCGAACAATTTAACAAAAAATTTCCCGGTATATCTGTTATTCTCACAATTGCTGACACCAGTAAGATTGAAGAGGGAGTCGCTGCAGGACATCTCGAGTTGGGTATTGTCGGCTCAAAAAACTCAATAAAAAATCTTAAATATTATGAATTATGGGATGATGAACTAGTAGTAGCTGTCCCTGCAGGCCATTGTTTTGCAAAGAAACAAAAAGTCACAATTGAGGAACTTTCTAAAGAGCCATTTATCTTAAGAGAAAAGGGTTCAGGTACTTTAAAAATTATGGAGAATTATCTCCAAAGTCATGAATCAGCATCCATAGAATCACTAAATATCGTAGCTCGACTTGGCTCTTCCACCGCCGTCAAAGAGGGCATAAAAGCAGGCCTCGGTATATCCATCTTGTCTTCTAAGGCACTTGGAACTGAGCTTAAAACAGGAATACTCAAGGCATTAAAAGTAAATGGGCTTGACATGAAGCGAAAATTTTATCTTATGAAAGACAGTAAAAGAACCGCTTCCCCTCTGTGCCAGGCTATTTCTGATTTTCTGCTAACAACCTCCTCCAACCCAAAAATTTCATAAAAATCCGGCTTAAGAAATTATAGGCAAATTTTCCTATCACCAATCCCACCTATATCGTACTTTCCGATTTGACAAATAGGTTTTTCTTTTTGTATGGTACTTATGCTGTTATTAACAGATTATATGGGGGCAAAGGTGCTGGGCGCCCCACTGGCCTTACCCTTGCTGACAGCAAGGATATCCTCGGCTATGGCAGAAGCGGAGGAGTTCCTCTTCTTGAATATCTGGATGAAATCGGTTTCACACGCAGAAATGGAAATAAGCGGGTACTAAATACATAAACATTCAATCTCCTTTTTAACGGGGAACAGGAGAAATAAACATGAGCAAAAATTACAAAGACATGTGGAAAAATTTGGGGCTGAAACTTATTCCGCACGATGCCTTGCTCGAAGTCCTGGGTAAAGGCTATGAAGATATTTATCTTACTCAGAATAATCGTCCGGAGAGTATGGCTTACTTTAATTTTGTGATGAGCGAAATCCATGGCCTGCGGATTAAAGAATTGCTGGACGAGAAGACCGCCGGCCGTAAAGTGATCGGCAGCTTTTGCGTTTTTGTGCCGGAAGAGATTGTGCTGGCTGCAGATGCAACACTTATAGGTCTCTGTACGGGCGCAGATTTTGCTACTGAAGAGGTAGATAAGCTTCTTCAGAGAAATACCTGCTCCCTTATCAAATCGGCATTTGGATTTAAGGTGGGAAAGGTTTGCCCGTATATCGAATCCGCAAACATGATCGTAGGGGAAAACACCTGTGACGGGAAAAAGAAATCCTACGAAATTTTAAAGAATCTTGTCCCCAACCTTTATGTTATGGACTTGCCGCAAATGAAGTCCGATGAAGGGAAAGCCCTTTTGAAAGCGGAATATCTGCGTTTTAAGGAGGCGGTTGAAAAACTCACAGGGATAAGCATTGACGCAACCAGGCTTAAGAAAGGTATCGACATCGTCAATAACAAACGGAAGGCCATCCACAGGCTTTCGGACTTGCGAAAGGCCGACCCAAGCCCCATTTCCGGTCTGGATGCCCTGTTAGCCAATCAGGTCTTTTTCTATGACAACCCGGTGCGCTTCACCGAATCGGTAAACAAGATCTGCGATGAACTGAAAAAACGGATCGAAAAGAAGGAAGGCGTGTTCCCCAAAGGAACGCCGAGAATCCTCCTTTCAGGTTGTCCCATGGCTGTTCCAAACTGGAAGCTCCCCTGGATTATAGAGACTTCCGGCGCTGTTATTGTGGGAGAAGAATCTTGTGTAGGGGAGCGTGGTGCACGCAACTTGACCGATGACTCCGGAAACACTGTAGACGAACTAATGGAGGCTATTATTAACCGTTATTTCAAAGTAGATTGTGCCATCTTCACACCCAATCCTGATCGTCTTGATCACATTGTCGAGATGGTTGAAAAATATCAGGCAAATGGCGTCGTTCATTATGGTCTGCAATTCTGCCAGCCCTATCTCATGGAATCAATGCCTGTAGAAAAGGCCCTTGAAGAAAAAAATATCCCCACGCTTCGGATTGACACCGATTACAGCATGGAGGACGTAGGCCAGCTCAAGACAAGGGTTGAGGCGTTTGTGGAGTTGTTGAAATGAGATATGCAGGTATAGACATCGGCTCCCGAACCATTGAGCTGGTTGTATTGAGGGACGGCGAGATCATTGAAAGCAGGCAGGCGGATTCCGGCTTTGATCCGATGACACAGGCCAAAGATCTGCTTGCTGGGGTGGAACATGACCATATCATAGCCACCGGGTATGGCCGGCACCTCTTTGAACTCTCCTTTGATGCGCTGACGGTCACAGAGATCAAGGCTTATGCAGTAGGTGTGAGCGCCTTGTTTCCCGGCGTTCGAACAATACTGGACATCGGCGGTCAGGATTCCAAGGCTATTGCAGTCAATGATAAAGGCAAGGCGATCAAATTCGAGATGAACGACAGGTGTGCAGCAGGAACAGGCAAATTCATGGAAATCATGGCGAATACCCTTGGCTACAGCATAGATGAGTTTGGAAAGGAAGCGCTCAAGGCAACGAAAGATATACAAATCAGTAGTATGTGTACGGTTTTCGCAGAATCTGAGGTTACTTCTCTATTAGCAAGAGGAGAAAAACCTCAAGAAATCGCTCTGGGTCTTCACAGATCTATCGTACGCCGCGCTGTGGCTATGTTAAAACGTGTTTCCATAAAAGAAGCAATTGTCTTTGCCGGTGGTGTGGCGCGAAATTCGTGTATGCACCATTTGTTGGAAGAAGCTCTTGAAAAAAATATCCTGGTTCCTGAAAACCCACAGGCGATGGGGGCCTTTGGCGCAGCGCTTCTTGCAGGTGGAATCTGCTAATTTTTTGTTTTGTTTGCCTTGAAGAAAAGACCATTCAAAAAAAGCTGAAAAATTTGATGAAAGGAGAATATTAACCAGGATGTTTAAAAAAAATTTTGCAACACGTTGGGGGATTATTGGAGTAGGAGGGCTTATCGGTGTATTTGCCGCTCTTTTACAGAAGCTGGGGAATCCCGGAAACATGGGTATCTGCGTGGCATGCTTTGAAAGAGACATCGCAGGTGCGGTAGGATTGCATAGCGCAGCGGTAGTCCAGTACATGAG
>VMSQ01000313.1 GCA_013792055.1 Desulfobacteraceae bacterium | reverse complement strand
TTAAGTTCAAGGAAGGCGAAAATTTTAAATGCAGGAATACATTGAGTATTTCGAGGCTTAAAATTTGAGCCTGACGCCGGCACGAAGTGAAGCTTTATGGCGCTATTTGGGCAAAAGGGGGCGTTTGGGAAAGGTCTCACTTTATGCTCATGCTCCTTTTAACAACACTCAAAACTTTCTCAAGCTCCTGACTTTTGATAAAAAAAGAAAAAAAACCATAGAAAACAAGGCCGGCAAATATGCTGCCCATGAGTCCGAAAAAAAGACCGATTAAAGTTTTTTCCCCTGATGGTATAATTAATAGTGCGGTTGCCCAGACAGATGCTCCCATTATAAAGGAACCCGCCATTGTTTTGCAGGCTGATTCAGAGATGCTTTTCCATCCCAACAATCCAAGCTTGACCTTTAATGCACGGGCAAGGAGCCAAAAATTAAGCATGGAAGCCAGCGAAGTTGCAAGAGCGAGCCCGCTGTGACCCATATACCGCATAAGAATAATACTAAATATTATGTTTGCAACAACAGATATTACACCCATCCGTACCGGCGTTTTAGTATCCTGAAGAGCATAAAATGTTGAAACAACTATCCGTACAGCCGAAAATGCCCACAAACCAACACCATAATATAAAAGAGCCGATGCCGTCAATCTTGTGGTTTCAGCATCAAAAGCCCCTCTTTTAAAAAGCAGCTCAACTATAGGCTCTCTTAAAACTATAAGTCCTACCATAGAAGGAATTGTAATAAAAAGAATCAATCTCATGGCATAGGCAAAGGTATCCCTGAGAGAATCGTAATCCTGAGCAGATGCCTGCCTTGAAAGGCTGGGCAGTACGGCTGTTGCCGTTGCTATAGCAAAAATCCCTAAAGGAAACTGAACCAGCCTGTCAGCGTAGTAAAGATACGAAACGCTCCCTTCGGGCAGTAAAGAAGCCAGAAGAGTCCCGATTAATATGTTAATCTGATAAACTGCAGCACCGAATACGGTAGGAAGCATCAGCAAGCCCACCTTTTTCAGCATGGGATGATAGGTTTTAGTTTTTTCCCAGAAATAAAAACCTTTTTTTATAAGAAATGGAAGCTGAAGTGCCAACTGTAAAAAACCACCTATCAGAACCCCGATTGCAAGACCTGTTACCGGTTCAGCCATGTGAGGAGATATAAAAAGAACAGCACATATCATGGCAAAATTTAAAAAAACAGGGGCGAGAGCCGGTGCGGCGAAATGACCTAATGCATTAAGAATGCTCATGCAAATAGCGACAAGGCCTATAAAGAAAATGTACGGGAACATAATACGGGTCAGAGTAACTGTAAGTGAAAATTTTTCAGGTGAGACAGTAAAACCTGGAGCTGTTATACGTATTATTATCGGAGATAAAAAAATACCGATAATGACGGTAATAACCAATATTACGGAAAGCAGCCTTATTGCAGACCTTGCTAATTTAAAGGCTTCATTCTTACCTTGATTTGTAAGGCATTCAGTAAAGACAGGAAGAAATGCAATGCTTAGAGAACCCTCAGCTAAAAGGCTTCTTAATAAATTTGGAATTCTGAAAGCCACAAAAAAGGCATCCGAGCTTAGTCCTGCCCCAAAGAACCAGGCTATTACAACATCTCTTACAAAGCCGAAGATACGGCTTAATAAAGTTGATGCACCGACGACGCCTGCGGCTTTTGTTACACGAGTGTTTTCAGACATATAAATAACAGTTTACGGTTCACAGTTCATGGTTGGCTACTTTGCGCTTTTCATATGCCAGTCCAGGCTTCTTTGTTAGACGGTGTATTTTTTAAATTGCAACAAATTTTCTTGACAGTCATATTTTAGAATAATATATACAATTTTAAATCTTTTAGAAAGGAGTTTATATTGGCTAATCATAAATCAGCATTAAAACGCGCTACGCAGAATGAAATTAGACGCATGCGAAATAAGTCTACAAATACCAGAATTAAAAAGGTAACCAAGGAAGTACAACTATCTTTAAATGAAGATTCCAGCGAAATGACTTTAAAAAAGCTTAATACAGCACAGTCAGTAATTGACAAAGCAGCAAAAAAAGGTGTGATCCATAAGAAAACAGCTGCCAGAAAAATATCCCGCCTGTCAAAACTTATAGTCGCAACCGCCACCTAAATATTTTAATCCATAGAAAATATGTAAAAGTTCACCACGGATTTTCACGGAATTACACTGAATTATTAAAATATTCTTCTCAACATTATAACCATGACCAAGTTTATCTATATACTTCCCATGCTGCACCTACTTGAGGAAGTTATTTCGTCCCCGTTCCTTGCTCGTTGTTTATAATTTTCAGTGAAATTCAGTGCCCTTCCGTGGTAAGCTTTTACGGAAATCTAATCTATAGAACAGGTTCTAAAAATTGTCCGTTAAACGATTATAAACCTTTTCCGCAAGTCTTTTGGAAAGAGTTATAATAGCTTGCTGTCGGTTTCTTTCTGTTGCCTGTTTATCGGATGCCACAATATAGTCTTCGCTTTCTGCAATGTCTTTTGCTGACCATATTACTTTGCCGGTCGGATCCGTCAATTTCAAACTCAGCGTTACAATTGCCCGCCTTTCAAGCGATGAGTATGCATCCCTGTGGGAAATTGCATCAATACGCATGGATTGAATAACTCCCGAAAGAATACCATCGGCACTATCTTCTTTCGTTAAAACAACTCTCCCCTGAGTGGTAATTTCATAAATAAGATCATTTGTAAAAATATTTTCCGCTCCGGTTTCAGAGGTACGGTTTTCGAGCATTTTTATTGAAAGGCTTTTTATGCCTTTCGGCAAATCGCCACCGCCTCTAAAACTGTATCCACATGATGAAAAAACAAACAAGAGACAAAAAACTATCCAAATATTAATCTTATTATTAGAAAACATTTTCCAATCTTTTCGTAATAGTTCACCACGGATTTTCACGGAATTACACTGAATTATCAATAGACTACCCCTCTCAAGCCATTTATTTTGAAATAATTGATCAATTGGGCTTCGTTCTGATTTTTTATCTTTTTTTATGGCCTTGTTTTCTACGGCACATTTTAAATTTAATTGCATGCCACTTTCGGGTTCATTTCAAAAGACACGGAGCGCCGTGCCCTTACAGTGAAACTCCGTGTCGTTCCGTGGAGAACTATTACATTTTTCCTTTTTTATCTTATATAACAATATTAACCAGCTTTTTCTTCACAACTATAATTTTTCGAACAGCCTTACCCTTTATAAACTTTTTAACACGCTCATCTGAAAGGGCCATTTCTTTTATGGCATTATCATCTGTATCAGCATCAATATTAAACCTGCTTCTAAGCTTGCCGTTAACCTGGACAACAATTAAAAGCTCATCTTTAGACAAAGCTTCCTTATTATATTCAGGCCATGAAGCTAAAAGTATACTAGACTCATATCCCAATGCTTCCCAGAGTTCTTCGGCAAAATGGGGAACTATCGGAGCTAAAAGGAGTACAATGGACTCCAGGGCATACCTGACAACGGAGTTCTCTTTATGACCGTTTTTTTTAAGATCAATGCCGGACATGGCATTAACAAGTTCCATAATAGCACTTATTGCTGTATTAAAATGAAATCTATCTTCAATATCAATAGTTACCTTTTTTATTGTATGATGTGTCTTTCTATATAAGTCACGCGATTCACCATCAAGCTCGTCAGGACTTCCATAATATGATGGAATATCTTTTATGCAATCCATGCAGTTCGATGCAATGTGCCATACACGGTTAAGAAATCGAAAACTGCCTTCAACTCCCTGCTCACTCCATTCGAGATCACGTTGCGGAGGTGCTGCAAAAAGGCAGAAAAGTCGCGTGGTATCCGCACCATATTTGTCGAGTAATATATTCGGATCTATCACATTCTTTTTTGATTTTGACATTTTTTCAATACGACCTGTCACAACTATTTTACCGCATTTTTTGCAAAAACGATCAGAACTGCCGCTGTCCCCATCCACCTCTTCAGGAAAAAGATAGCTGTGATCAGGACATGAAACAGTTTCCTTACAGACCATACCCTGGGTAAGCAGCCTGGTAAAAGGCTCCTTAAAACCGACCAGGCCGAAATCTTTTAGTACACGTGTAAAATACCTTGAATACAGAAGATGTAAAACAGCGTGTTCTACCCCTCCGATATACTGATCTACCGGCATCCAGTATTCAACGGCCTTTTTATTGAACATGCCGGTGTTGTAATCAGGGCTGCAATATCTGGCAAAATACCAGGAAGACTCTACAAATGTGTCCATTGTATCGGTTTCTCTTTTCGCATCAGAACCTCCACATGCCGGACACCTGGTATTTGCAAAATATTCGAGTTTTGAAAGGGGTGATCCGCCGTCTTCCAGGAGGTTGGCATCTTCCGGAAGTATTACGGGAAGGTCTTCTTCAGGGACAGGGACGAAGCCACATTTATCGCAGTAAATCATGGGAATTGGTGCGCCCCAGTATCGCTGTCTTGAAATACCCCAGTCCCTTAATCTAAAACTTACCGTCCTTTTCCCGATATCTTTATCTTCAAGAAAGGAAGCTATTGCATCTAACGCTTTTATGTTGTTCATTCCGTCAAATTGGCCGGAATTAAT
Organism: Desulfobacteraceae bacterium; assembly: GCA_013792055.1. GTDB lineage: Bacteria > Desulfobacterota > Desulfobacteria > Desulfobacterales > ETH-SRB1 > B13-G4. The sequence goes on along the minus strand of VMSQ01000313.1, from coordinate 6,264 downwards.
CATTATTCCTTCGCCAGTATAAGCTTCTGCCATTATTTCAGAATCAAGATCATAATCATATGGTTTTATAACAACAATTATATCAAGCCCGTACTTTTTAGCAAAATCAAAATCACGCTGGTCATGCGCAGGGACAGACATAACAGCACCAGTACCATATTCCATGAGGGCAAAATTGGCTGTATAAACTGGAATACTTCTCTTGCTAAATGGGTTTATACAGTAGGCACCAGTAAAAACACCCTCCTTTTCATAACTTTCAACGGCCCTAACCGACCTGTCCTGCATAGATATTCGTTCAATAAATTCCACTACCTGTTTTTCCTGCTTAGTCCCCTCTGAAAGCTTTAGCACAAGCGGATGTTCCGGAGCAAGGCACATAAATGTTGCTCCGAAAACTGTATCCTGCCGTGTAGTAAAAACAGATATATACTCATCTTTAGCAGGAGAATTCTCTATAGGAAAATGGATTTCTGCGCCGAAACTTTTTCCGATCCAATTTTTTTGCATGGCAATAACTTTATCTGGCCAGCCCGGAAGATTATCACAGTAAGAGAGAAGGTCTTCAGCATAGTCTGTAATTCGGAAAAACCACTGCCATAGTTTCTTTTGGCGAACAGGGTTGCCGCATCTCCAGCACATGCCAGCCTCAACCTGCTCGTTGGCGAGAACGGTCTGACAGGAACCACACCAGTTAACAAACGATTCCTTCCTGTAAGCCATTTTCTTTTCATACATCTTCAAGAATAACCACTGTTCCCACCTATAATATTCGGGTTTGCAGGTGGCAAATTCTCTTTTCCAATCATAGCTGAATCCAATACGTTTCAACTGGCGCCGCATAGTATCAATATTTTCATATGTCCATTTTGCCGGATGAGATCTGTTTGCAATTGCAGCGTTTTCTGCCGGCATGCCAAATGCATCCCATCCCATTGGATGTAATACATTTAATCCATGCATTGTTTTGTACCTGGCGATGACATCGCCTATGGTATAGTTCCTGACATGCCCCATATGTATCTTGCCGGAAGGATAGGGAAACATTTCAAGGAGGTAATACTTTTTCCTTTTTGGATCTTCATTAACCTTGAACAGATTTGTGCTTTCCCAATAAATCTGCCATTTTTTTTCTATTATTTTTGGATCGTATTTTTTATCCATTAACTATTACTGCCTTTCAAATAATCTTACTCAAAACTGTGTCACTTCATGCCATAATATTATATAAATAGCAATACTAACGAAAACCACCGATCAGAAATAGTTTGACTTGTACTTGACAATTTCATATTCAATCAAAAAATACAGGCTAATAAAAACTTATTAAAACAGCATTAACATCTTCTTTTTCAAATAGTGAATATTATGATCAGCAAGGTTCTGATAAATGCAGTAGATCCTGAAGAATGCAGGATTGCAAAAGTAATTGATAATAAGCTTGAGGAATTTCATATCGAAAGCGCCTCAAAAGAAATTACACGTGGCAACATATACAAAGCAGTAATTTTTCGCATCGAGCCCGGACTCCAGGCCGCATTTGTTGATTATGGAGCAGAACGACATGGATTTCTTCAGAAGAATGAAATACACAGCGATTACTTTCAAGATAATTATGACGGAGACTCTTCCATATCAAATATCGTTAAGAAAGGGCAAGAATTGGTTGTACAAGTAATAAAAGACCCTTTAATGAAAAAGGGAGCCATGCTTACAACATTTATATCTCTTGCTGGAAGGTTCGTGGTTTTTATGCCGGGAAGTGAACAGCGTGGGATTTCGCGAAAAATAGATAATGAAGATGAACGAAATCGTCTAAAAAAAATTATATCCGAGCTTAATATTCCTGAAGGATTTGGGCTCATTGTAAGGACTGCCGGAGCAGATTGTACAAAAACAGAACTTTCTAAAGATTTTAATTATCTTTTCAGGCTCTGGAAAAATATTAAAAGCCAGATAATGAAGGAAAACGCTCCAGCGCTTCTCTTTAAAGAACGAAATCTTGTTTTAAGATCCATAAGGGACTATTTTACTACAGATATTAATGAAATTCTTATTGACAACACTTCAGTTTACCATGAGGTTAAAAATTTTATTCAAATCATATCTCCTAAACATACCCAAATTGTTAGATTATATAAAGGTGAAAAACCTATATTTACAAAATACCAGCTTGAAGAACAGATCGCTTCTATATATAAAAACAGAGTTAACCTGAAATCAGGCGGATCAATTGTAATAGAACAAACCGAAGCTTTGGTCGCCATAGATGTTAATTCAGGCAAAGCAACCCAAAAAAAATCTGTCGAAGAAACTGCTTTACAGACCAACATTGAAGCAGCCGAAGAAATTGCCCGTCAACTGCGGTTGCGAGATCTGGGCGGTCTTATTGTGTTGGATTTCATTGACATGAGAAACCAAAAGCACAAAACAGAAGTGGAAGGAACGTTGAAAAACCATTTAAAAATAGATAAGGCAAAAACAAAAATCGGAAAAATTTCTAAATTTGGGTTGATGGAAATGTCAAGGCAGCGAATCAGGCCATCTATTGGATACAGCGGTTTTGAACCTTGCAGATATTGCCATGGGAAAGGTATGAGTCCATCTCCTGAAACTCTGGCTCTTGCTTTCTTGAGAAAACTTAGCATCGAAACTCTAAAAGAAGAGAGTCCCAAAGTAACGGGGATAGTTCCTGTTGAGGTAGCTGATTATCTTCTAAATAATAAAAGAAAAGAAATAATTGACCTTGAGTTAAGGCGTAATCTTTCAATATCGATAACAAGCGACAGCACCTTGTTCCTCGGAGATAGCAAGATCATAAGTTCAAAATAGAAACTACTCAGATTCACGGTTCAAGGTTAGAGAGCAATGAAGAAATCAAGACAACCAACCGTGAACCTAACAACCTGAGTAGTTACAAAAATTATGCATAAAAAAAATGTAGCTGGATCAAATAAGATTGCCGTCATTATTATAAGCTGTGTCATTTTTGCTGCAATAGCTGTAGCAGGTTTATTTTTAATGCAGAAAGCAACCGGGCCTGTTGAAAAAAACTTGTCGGAAAAAGTTTATGTCCCTACAAAATCCAAGCCTGTATCTGTAATAGACTACAACAATCTGGAAAAAGACAAAGAGCTTCAAATACTTACCCAAAAACGTAAAACAAAATATGGAGTGGAAAAGGGTGTTGATATCATTGTCAAATCTGACGAATCGCTTAAAGTGGGTGATTTGATAGTTCCCATGCAGGAAATTCTGGACAAGATACGTATTAACAGCGGTGATATTGTTGAAAAGGATATAGGGGGACTAAACCTGCCGGATGGCAGGACAAAAGCATTCGGAATATATGTGGTTAAACCTGAAGACAATATCTGGGATATACACTTTAAGTTTTTAAAGGATTACTTTGATCACAAGGGGATTACCCTTGCTCCAGTTGCCGACGAGCCGGACAGAAAGGGCTTCAGTTCAGGAATCGGCAAAATTTTAAAATTTTCTGAAAAAACTGTTAACATTTACAACATAAAAGAACGCAAAATCGCTGTAGATCTTAACCTGATATATCCGCTAAGCAAAGTTGTTGTTTATAATATGGACCGAATTTTTGCTCTTTTAGACCAGATTGATTATAATAATGCAAACCACATCCAGTTTGACGGAGAAACTCTCTGGATACATATTGATCAGTAATGAGAAATCAGAGGTCAGATGTCAGAGGTCAGATGTCAGAGGTCAGAAATCAGAAATCAGAAGGATAAGACTCATTTATCAAAATTCATAACTGCTGAAGTACCTAAACTACAAGTGGAGCAGAGCAATAGATGATAAAACGATATACAAGAAGTATTATGGGCGATATCTGGACTGATGAAAACAAGTATAACACATGGCTAAAAGTTGAAATTTTAGCCTGTGAAGCCATGGCGCAACATGGAATGATTCCCAAGAAAGCGTTTAAAAACATAAAGGAAAAAGCTGCTTTCTCCGTTAAAAGGATAGAAGAAATAGAAGCTGAGACCAAACATGATGTAATAGCCTTTCTGACAAATGTCGCTGAACATGTCGGGCCGGACTCTAGATATATCCACATGGGGCTGACATCTTCCGACATTCTCGATACAAGCATGGCATATCTTCTTAAAAAAGCTGGGGAAATTATCATAGAAGACTGCAAAAACCTGTCAAGTATAATTAAGAAAAGAGCCTTTGAGCACAGGGATACCGTCATGGTCGGGAGATCGCACGGAATTCATGCGGAACCTATTACATTCGGACTAAAATTGGCAGTCTGGTATGATGAAATGCAACGCAACAGGAAAAGATTTGAGCGCGCTGTAGAAAACATCAGTTTCGGTCAATTTTCAGGAGCAGTTGGCACTTTTGCCAATATTCCACCAGAAATTGAAGCATATGTCTGCAAAAAACTGGCTCTCAAGCCAGCCCCTGCTTCAACACAGATAATACAACGAGACCGATATGCTGAATATTTCACGACGTTAGCTATAATGGCATCTTCAATCGAGAAGATAGCCATTGAAATCAGGCATTTGCAAAGAACAGAAGTCCTAGAGGCAGAAGAATATTTTTCAAAGGGTCAGAAAGGTTCTTCAGCTATGCCTCATAAGAGAAATCCAATTGGGTCTGAAAACCTTTGCGGTCTCGCACGGATCATCAGATCTAATGCCATGGCTGCTTTGGAAAACATTCCACTCTGGCATGAAAGGGATATAAGCCACTCATCTGTTGAGAGAATAATTGCCCCTGACACTACAATACTTATTGATTACATGCTAAACAGGCTAACCGGATTAATTAATAAACTTGTTGTCTATCCCAAAAGAATGGAAGAAAATCTCCATATGCTGAATGGTCTTATCTTTTCTCAGCAGATACTTCTCGCGCTTGCCGCATCAGGAGCAACCCGTGAAGATGCATATGAAATGGTACAGAGGCAAGCAATGCGTGTATGGAAAGAAAAAAAATCTTTTAAAGAGCTGATAAAAAAAGATAAAGGGATATGTGCTTATCTAAGCAAGAAAAAAATCGAAGAAATATTTGACGTTAACTATCATTTAAAGTATGTCGGCATAATTTTTGACCGTGTATTTGAAACCTAACTATTACATTTTTATATTAAAAAGTATCTTGCTGCTCGTTGCTCTTGGTTTATGCCAGGGATGTCAGGTCGTTTCATCAGTGAAACAAATTGAAGCATCATCCGATCCATACCAGGGAAGCAATTACAAAGCAGTAGTAATGAAATGGACGAGCGAAGTCCGCATATATAGAGGCCTTGCGCTTGAGCTAATGAGTTCAGCCACCTTCAAATCGCCTGAATTCAGAGAAGCTTATGCAGATGAGTATGCCAGGACTTACAAGCTTAGCATAGAAGAAAAGGAAAAACTTATAAAAGATCAAAAAGAAGCCTCTTTAATATACAATGATTTTATAATGGCTGCATATGTGCCGGATAAAAAATGGAATGATTTTAATAAAAAAGATTCTATTTGGGAAATACATCTTAACGCAGGCAATGGAAAAAAGATAAAACCGCTTGAGATAAGGAAAATTAAAAAGATTGATGCGGTAATTTCTCACTTTTTCCCATATATTAACACCTGGCAATCGATTTATCTTGTCAGATTCCCTGCGAAGTTGCCGGGAACCGACAAAAATATAATTGATGATACCTGCTCAAATATAAAAATGGTAATTACAAGTGTGCTCGGTACGAGTGAAATGGTCTGGAACAATTAAAATATATCAATAACTTTTTAAAACATGGAGGTTAATTTTGATTAGTATAGCATTTGCAATGGGGCAGGGCGGAGCAGCAGGCGGACAACCAGGCGGGTTTACAGCATTTATTCCCCTGATTATTATGTTTGCCATATTCTATTTTTTGCTCATCCGGCCCCAACAGAAAAAAAGTAAAGCACATCGTGAAATGATAAGTACTCTAAAAAAAGGTGACCGCGTAGTAACAAGCGGCGGTATTCATGGAAGAATTACCAGTACAGATGAGACCTCAGTAACAGTGGAAATAGCAGATAGAGTACGAATAAAAATAGATCGCGGGAATATAGCTGTACTAAATCAACCTTCCCCGCAATCCCAGCCATCTGTTGAGAACAAGGCTGATTAATACAATTCAAAATTAAGAAAGCCCCATTTTTAAATTTTAATTAGAGACCTTTGAAAAATGTTCAATTTTGTTCAAGTTCAAGGAAGGCGAAAATTTTAAATGCAGGCATACATTGA
>VMSQ01000252.1 GCA_013792055.1 Desulfobacteraceae bacterium | reverse complement strand
TTCTTAAATCGATTTACTTCTGTTTGATTCATGGTATACTCCTTTTTTAAAAGTGCCCGAAATTGGACAAGTATAGGAGTTATACACTATTTTTGATTTTTTTTCCGCCGCATAGCGGCTTCGTCCAACAAGCGGCTGTTGTTGTAGGACTCGCTTTGCTCGCCGCAAAGCCGCAGCGTTACAGATATCTGCTATCTATACGTATCAAATAATTTAATAATGTTGTGATGTCTTTTTGATACCTTTAAGGTTGAGCTGTGGGTGGGGCTGCTTACTGTTGTTACTCATGCTCGTGGCGATAGGAGCCATGGGGATGAGCGTGAAGATGCTCGTGCAGATGAACTTTCTCGTCAAAAATTATTTTACCTTTGTCCATTGTATATATTGAATCCGTTATTTCTGAGAGCAGATCAAATTCATGGGATATGAGAATATATGAAAGATCAAGTTCAGACAGGGCTTTTTTTATCTTTGTTTTCGTTTTTTCGTCGAGACCTGTAGTCGGCTCATCAAGAAGCAGTATTTCAGGTTCCATGGCAAGGACTGTGGCCAGCGATACCAGCCTTTTTTCTCCGCCGGACAGCTTGTAGGTAAACCTGTCCTCAAATCCTGACAAACCAAGAAAATCCAGAGTTTTACGTGCAATATCAATAGCTTCATCCTTTGATTTGCCAAGGTTTAAAGGGCCGAAGGCAACATCTTCCAGCACGGTTGGGCTGAAAAGCTGGTCGTCGGCATCCTGAAAAAGCAGGCCGATTTTCCGGCGCACATCAATGAAGTCTTTTTCTTCTTTTGCGGTTTTGCCGAAAATTTCAATCTTTCCGGACAGGGGTTTTAACAGGCCCATGATTATGTGGAAAAGAGTGGTTTTCCCGCAGCCATTGGGTCCCATGAGGCCTATTTTTTCATTTCTTGAAAAACGCAGATCAAGCCCCTCAAGGACATTAGGACTGCCTGGATAACTGAAAGATATATCTGTCAGATTGATGAACAGGTTGTTGCTGTCCACTCCATTACCCCCAGTAGAATTATAACCGCGATCATCAAAAATATAGAAACAGCGTCAATTTTTTTAAAAGAAAAATTTCTTAGACTGTAAAAATCGCCTTTAAAGCCGCGGCATAGCATGGCGTTACGCACTCTTTGTATGCGGTCATAACTTTTGATCAGAAGCATGCCAACTATGTAAGCAAAAGTTCTGTATGTGTGTAAATTCGTGCCTGGCCTGAAGCCTCTTATTTTTGTTGCATTTATTAATCGCATGTATTCTCTGTTCATGACGTGAATATAGCGATATGTAAAGAAAAAAAGATGCACAAGTTTTTTGGGCATCTTTAATTCAAGCAAAGCATGCCCTATAGTAAAAATCGGAGTTGAAGCTATAAAAGAAATCAGCATAAGCATCATGGCATTGGATTTAATGCTTATACGAAATGCATATATTACTCCTTCATGAGTTACTGCAAGCGGACCGATGTTAAGCAAGGGCTCCCCTTCAATAGTGAAAGGAAGAAAAAACCAGAGAAAAATTATCATCATATTGACCGGCACAAGGCGCCTGAAAACTTCTTTTGCCGGTATTCCGGCTGATAGAACAATAGAGCAGGAAAAAACAAGGGCTGAAAAAAGGACAGGCAAGCTGTTTGATACAGCTACAACAATGGAGAAAAAAAATACCTCAAGTATCTTAATCCTGGGATCAAGACGCTTAATTAGCGAATTGATGTTTGTTAATTCGTAACGGTTCATGGTTCAAAGTTCACGGTTCACGGTTCACGGTTAAATTCTCGCAACTGAACCTTTGGCTGATATGTTTTAATCTCTCCCTAATTTCTACTTTCCAATTTCAAGTTTCAAGCCGTGAACGGCTACCGTTATTTCTTTTTTCTGCGGCTTGTAAAATACATGGCCACGCCCACGAGGCCAAAAATATAACCTATTCCACTTATTATTTCAGTTAGACTGGGGCCATCTTCGTATGAATCTGCCAGCATATTCATAATAGGCGCCAGTTTTCT
>VMSQ01000110.1 GCA_013792055.1 Desulfobacteraceae bacterium | reverse complement strand
TTTGTTCAAGTTCAAGGAAGGCGAAAATTTTAAATGCAGGAATACATTGAGTATTTCGAGGCTTAAAATTTGAGCCTGACACCGGCACTTTAGTGAAGCTTTAGCGCTAATTGGGCAAAAGGGGACGTTTTGCAAAGGTCTCATATTATATTTTCTATTTGGGGGCGTAGCTCAGTTTTGGTTAGAGCGCCGGCCTGTCAAGCCGGAGGTCGCGGGTTCAAGTCCCGTCGTCCCCGCCAATAAATTCAAGAGGTTAGCCATTACAGGTTAGCCTTTTTTCATTTTTTAGGCCGCCAGGGTGCGGATAGGTGCGGGTTATCCAAGCAGTCAACCTCTGATTTTTTCTTACCAGGCATCCAGTGAAAATAAACATCCATTGTCAATTTAACAGAATGGTATCCAAGCTGATTTGATGCACAAGCTATAGTAAAAGATTCAGTCGACCAGATCCTGATGCAGTGGAGAGAGATCGACTGAAAAAATACTATTTCAAATAGATTAGCCTAACACATCTGTTCCCCGGGGAACGAATATCGAGAAAGATTTACTATAATGTCAATATGTCACGGACATCCAAGTTGCAAGTTGCATTTGTCCTGAAGCGGTTATAATAGGCCTCATTTGAAATAAGTTTGGGCATCCTTATGCCTTTCTTCGTTTATATGAACCAAATTTCAGATTGATGAGAGCAATATACTTCGAAATTTACAAATCCTGATGCAGAATCACAGCTTTACAATCCCTATATATAATGGTAGATAATTGTTGGTTTATCGGAGCAGTCCAGTCCAGCAAAGTTATGTCCATCATCCCGCTGAGAAAACGTATCGTCCGAGCTTTTCAAACTGTTTCTGCCGAACTGGGCTTTCCCGCATTTTTGTACTACTGTAATTTTCCGCCACTGCGAGGAGCGTCAGCGACGAAGCAATCTCAGCGCTACCAATGAGATTGCTTCGCTTCTAAACCTTCAGGACATATGCCCTTATTTATCTAATGCAAAATAGCGATATTCAAAATATCAATCTGGGACATCGTCAGCTTTCGTTTGGTTTTGAAAACAAGCTGTCGCAAGAACAAAATGCTGTGATGGAATGTCTGGCAGATCAGATAAAACAGCACGGGCATGTTGTTTTGAGTGAATTTGTTCCGTATGTGAAAGGAACTCAGGGTCTATCAGAGTTTAAAATTCTGCAGTATATTTTCTGGATAGCTCAGGATTTTAAAATTCAGTTCAGAATAAACAACAAAAATCTTGACCCGTTTAAGGCTAAAAAATTTTTACTTAAACCTATCGAGTTAAGTGAGCAAATATTAATTATTGCCGTGAAAACCGTTGATGATTCAGTGTTTCAAGGCGCTATGAACCTATATCTGAAGATATCGGAAGAAAAAAACATTGACGACTGCGATCAGTATGAGCTGGGGTGTTTTCTGGCAAAGAAAATCAGAATTTGGCAAAACAGCTTTCAATCATACAAGCCTTCTGCCCAAAAGAAGTATTTCCCGGGAGCTAAAGAAATTGACAGGTGGCTGTGTTTTATTGAAGACATTTCAACCAAACAGGATTCTTTTTCTCTGATCAGCGCTTTCTACGATAACAGTGCACAAATCCTTAAATTGTATGCGCAAGAAAAGAATTTGTCCGAATTTTATACCAAACATCATGATTTCTGGACAACCCTGATTAAATCTGTTGAAGAGTTCAGCGAAAATGTGCCTGAATTAAATAAGAATAATGAAGCTTCCGCAGATTTTGACAGATTAAAACAGATTCTGTCATCACCTGCTCCATATGACATGATTTCAGAAGCATATGAATTGCTTGAAAAGGTCAGAGCGTTCAATGATGTGATTGTTAAGGAAAAGACAGACCGGTGCCGCATTGATGCATTGTTTGAACTCAATCAGATGATTGAAAAAATGAAAAGCTTTCTTGATACTCATAACGCAGGCATGGATTTGCGAAACAGGGCACTTTATTCTTTAAGGCAAATAAAAACACGTGTCGAGAAGGCAGAGAGTATCAATGCGGTCAATCTTTGCGTAAACGATGCTGAATACATGCTTGATACGTTTCTGGAAAAAATGGCCAAGCTATAGGATATCTCCTCGTTCCGTTCCGGCCAGGAAGAAGTGGTTATAACGGTGCTGGAAGGGAGAGATATCCTTGATAAAAATCCGGAAGGCAACCTCTCCTCTCTTCCAACTAAGACCGGAACGCAGGGATACGTTAAAGAATTCAATTGATCATTTTATGACAACGATTTCAAGACAATGGGCCGATCCCGCCACAAGATTTTTCAGACTCAAACAAGAGTGGGAAGAAGTTACAGCAATGCTCTCATCAATTACTGAGATTGCAATGCATCCAGCTTATCAGCAAATTATTGGCATGGGGTCGATTGCTATCCCCTTCATAATGCGTGAATTGGAGAACAGGCCAGCACATTGGTTTTGGGCATTGAAATCAATCACCGGTGAAGATCCTGTTCCACCGGAGAAAAGAGGCCGAATAGGAGATATGACCAAAGCATGGCTGAGTTGGGGACGAGAGCATGATTACATAAGATGAGTAACCACGATATCGAAAAATGGTTTCCCAATTTTTTTATCCCGAAATCATTTCCGCCTTAAGTTGACGCACATGTGCCTATGCGGAACGAAAAGCGCAGGCATACCAATGGATATGTTGAGACTTTTCGTCCCGCCACGCGGGAATGCGCATGAGATCGGTGCAGGTCAGGTAAAAAATCGCTCAATTTAGTTGTTATAGCCATGACAAAAGCAGCAACCAGAATCCCTATATCAGATATCATCCTGGATGAAGAGATATACCCGCGAGGCGGGGTTGATCAAAAACGTGTCGGCATATTTGCCGAAAACATCAGGGATGGTTTTAAGTTTGATCCGATCGAGGTTCAAACCCATCCTGATCTGACTGGAAAATATCGTATATTGGATGGCGTCCACAGATGGAGCGCTTACAAGGCAGTAGGAACGGCAGAACCGGAAGTCATCATAAAGAACTTAGATGGAGTCGATCCCCTGCTGTATGCGGCAAAAAAGGCAATAGGCCCCAGGCAACTAAACGAAGAGGAAACAAGAGAGACTGCAAGACGGGCATTTCAGAATAATTCCAGGTTGACTTCATCCGAGATCGGAAAGGCTATAGGTCGTTCCAGACAGGCAGTAGATTCCTATATCGTCGATCTCAGGGCGGCAACCCGGATGGAACTGGATCTCAAGATATTCCGCATGAACCGGCTCGGGATTCCACAGGAAAGGATTGCAAGGAGATTAGGTATAGCTCAAGCGTCAATTCACAATCATTTATCAGGAATGCCAGGATTGGCAAATCTGATAAATGCCGATTTATCGAGAGGCTTTACAGTTGTCCAGGTTGCTGAAAAGCATGCCTGCCCCGTAGGTCCGGAAGATCGTACTGGGGGCTGGCCGGAGCCTATGGTATGGTCGAAAAGAGCATATCCATGCTCCCAAGGCAGGAGTATCTGGAGTTCTTTGAGGGCTTTTTGGGTTTAATGAAGCAGCATACTAACCCCCATGACATCGGAACACTTCACTGCGGGAGTTGTATCCGCAATGCAGAAGAAGAGAATACTCGGAGTGACAAGCCGGTACGTGATAGTCTTAAAACAGTGACTGGCAAGAGGCGGGATGGCGAATGATTTCTCGATATGTCTGAGACAGTCTCTAACCGACCAAGCTATTTGCGGCCTCGAAGTCCCTCTTCCTTTCCTCCGAGGTAAGTTTCGTCAACTTCAATCGACCCACTGTCGTCATGCCCGTAGCGCATAATGACATTAGTAATATAAGGTGTTGACCTTAAAGTTGCTTTTATTTAATATAGCAGAAAAAATTAGTCAAATAGATACTAACTGTAAGCCAACTCATACTGCAAGACAATTGAGTTCCGGGCTGTGGACAAGTAAGTTGGGGAAATAACAGGACATCGAATATGATCAGGTAAAAATCATTGAATATCAAAATTTCACGGACGTTCTCCAGACCAAAAAATGGCCTTAGACAACTTTCTGAAAAATTTTTAGATTATTCAGACTATTAAGGTGGAGACTGGGAGAGGGATTTATAAAATGCCAAGTGCATGGGTGCATGCTGCAATAGATTTAATCGCCTACGGAAGAGCTTTAATAATTGAATTGTTGGTGATATAAGATGGACCAGTTTCGGCGCCACTATTACGAAGTTGTGTTTGAGGGAGACTTCAACAAGAAGAAGGGTACCGCATTCCAGGATTTTTTCTCAGAGATTATGGGAAAGGGCTACCCGGGAGATTTTATCCGTACCCGACCGTGGGGACGCTCCGGTGACAGAAAGAACGATGGCTATTTGAAATCGCAAAGGATTCTGTTCCAGGTGTATGCACCGAATGAAATGACAGAAAGAAAGGCCATTACAAAGGTCGAAGAAGACTTCCATGGAGCCTTGCCGTACTGGGAGGCATTCTTCGATACGTGGGTTTTCGTTCATAATTCAAGAGACGGCCTTGGGCCTGGACTCGTGAAAAAGTTGCTCGAGCTTGACCGTGACCATCCGGAAATCAACGTAGAGACTTGGGATTTCGACGTATTGAGAAAAGAGTGTTTTCGGCTCAGCGAAGAGGACATCGCCGCACTGCTCAGACTCGCGCCCTCACAAAGGGACTTCCTCAATCTCGGTTTTGAAGACCTCAAAATAGTACTGAAGACCATCGCACGACAGCCGGCTCCAAAAGAGCCAGACCTGAGCCAGGTCCCTCAAGACAAGATAGATATCAACAGACTTTCGGAAAACACTGCAAGCCTCATTCAGGCTGGTAGAACTAAGAGTACGCTCGTGGGAGATTTCTTCGATGGCTGGCCTGACCCTCAATTCGGTGACGAGGTCGTCCAGGCGTTCAAGGCAAAATATGAAGATCTGCGGGCTGCTGAAACCCCGCCCGATAGGATTTTTCAGGAGTTCCAGATGTTTGCAGGAGGAGAAATCAGGCAAGACACCGGTCACGAGGCAGCGGTTCTCGCTGTGTTGGCGTATCTTTTTGATCATTGCGATATCTTCGAGGACTCAGTCGAGGGGGATCAACAATGATACTTCCCACAAAAAGAATCTCTGAGGGAAGATCCTTGATCGGAATCGGCAGTGACGTTCTCAGCCTCCTTGAAGATCCGAAAACCGTCTCACGACTTTGGGATGAGTTCCAACAAATGAGTAAGATGAAAACCGCTTCGTTACATGTGACATACGATTGGTTCGTGCTTGCACTGGACCTTCTTTACATGCTCAATGCTGTCAGTTTCCATATGGGCCTTGTGAAAAGGATAGAGACATGATTCACCGCATCTACAGCAGTCTGCCGAGCTTTAAGAATCTTGAGTTTCACAGCGGTCTCAATCTTGTGCTCGCAGAAAAGACACCGGGTGCAACCGAACGACAGACGCGAAATCGTGCGGGGAAGTCCAGCATTACTGAGATCATCCATTTTCTCATGGCTGGAACCCTCGAAAAAAACTCCATCTTTCGGGACGTGCACCTCAAGAATCACTCATTCGGCCTGGAGTTCGACCTTGGCGGACACATGGTCGCGATGGAGCGCGAAGCGGAGAATCGTTCAGTCCTGACAGTCGCTGGCGGAGAGTATAATCACTGGCCTGTTCAGCCATCAGTCGATACACTTACCGGTAAAAACATGATCAAAAACAGCCTGTGGAAGATCGTGCTTGGAAAAATCCTCTTTGAGCTGCCTGAATCAGAGGAAAAGTATAGTCCCACGTTTCGATCATTGTTTTCCTACTTTGTCCGGCGACAATCCGTACGGGGATTCACGGACCCCTTTCGACAAAACGAGAAACAACAGATCTACGATCAGCAGGTTGCTATCAGCTATCTTATCGGCCTTGACTGGACGATTCCTCAGAAATGGCAATCGATTCGGGAACAAGAGAAATCCCTCAAGGCTCTCAAGAAGGCTGCCAGGGAAGGTGCGCTTGGCGATATCATCAGCACGACATCTGATTTACGCACCAAGCTTACGGTGGCCGAAGCCCGGGCAGAGCAGCTAAGACAGAGTACTACGGAATTCAAGGTTCTACCAAAGTATCGCGAACTCGAGCAGGAAGCATCCGACCTCACAAGGCAGATCAACAAACTCGTTGATGAAAACACGATGGATCGTCAGCTCATCGACGATATCGAGGAATCCTTACAGGGAGAAGCCCCACCGCCAGATACCAAACTCGAGGAGGTGTATCGAGAGGCCGGAGTCGTTCTTCCTGCTTTGACTTTGAAGCGATTCGAGGATGTAAGAGCCTTTCATCAATCGGTTCTTGCTAACAGGCATTCGTATCTCCAGGGTGAGATCAGTGCCTCGCGTCGACGAATCGAACATAGGGAAGACACGATCAAAAAACACGAAGTACGGCGTTCGCAGATTATGGGCATCCTCCAGTCGCATGGGGCACTCGATCACTTCACCAGGCTTCAGCAGGAACTTGCTCGACTCGAAACCGACGTGGAAAACCTCAGACAGCGCCATGCAACAGCCGAAAAGTTGGAAACCGGCAAAACAGACCTCGATCTTGAGCGGCAACAGCTATTACGCCGCTTACGCCAGGATCACAACGAGCAAAGCGATATTCTGCGAATGGCGATTCTTTCTTTCGAGGAGATTTCCAATGCCCTCTATGAAGATGCCGGCAGCCTTGTTATCAGTGAAAGTCTTAATGGGCCGCAATTCGAGGTTAAGATTCATGGCAAAAGGAGCAGCGGGGTTTCAAACATGCAGGTATTTTGCTTCGACATGATGCTAATGAGGTTCTGTGCAGAACGAGGCATCGGACAGGGCTTTCTCTTCCATGACAGCCATCTTTTCGACGGTGTTGATGAACGACAGGTTGCAAAAGCATTACAGCTTGGAGCAAAAATGGCTGACAGCCTCGGGTTTCAGTACATTGTTACCATGAATGAAGATGCACTGCCAGCCGAGTTGCCAAAGGACTTTGATCTGGAGCAATACATCATGCCGACACGCTTGACGGATGCCACTGAGGACGGCGGTTTGTTCGGTATTCGATTTGGGTAGGAGCAACTGTTTTCGTGAAGGTGAGTCATGCCAAACCATATGTTATAGAATAGCATCAGTTATCCAACGATATGAAACCGACACATATTGATTACACAACATTGTATGGCGCTTCTCGCGCTATTGAACCCAAGGACCTGAGCATCGGCCTACCCTTAAGCAGGTTGCTATCGTTGAATCAATTTATTGAGGCTATTGTTCTTAATGATTGTATAACATATGAAATTGGATCATCACCAGACTGGCAATTATATTCTGATCTCCTCGAAAACTCGCATTTGATGCGCAATGCTAAGAAATTTGATTTACCTTTGCGGCGTCTAAATCAGCAGATAGATAATGATTACAAAACTGTTAAAAAGGCGGTAAAGTGGGCTGTCGACGTAATTCCAAAGGTTGACTTACAATCTCTGCTTTGGGCATTACACTTTCGTTGGGGTACATATGAGGGCGTCCTTACAGGCGACGAAAACATTCAAAATCCTATTGTTTTGCGTTATTTAGAAATTGCCAATAGTGTACAGGATGGAGTTTTTTCTGCAAATTTTAACAAAGCTCTCCAGATACTCTATCAGAATGGAATTGGACCAGTTGGTTTTTCAATTATGGTACGTATTGGGATTTTTAAGCACACGATGATATCCACTGGAACTACTTATTATTTCCCCCACTATTCTCGCCAGCCTATATTTACAAGTTTGGCTGACCGCGGGTATCGAATTCACACATGGACAATCGAGCAAATACGCAACATACGAAAGACCATCTTGCGAGAAAATCAAGAACTTGAAAAA
Organism: Desulfobacteraceae bacterium; assembly: GCA_013792055.1. Classification (GTDB taxonomy): domain Bacteria; phylum Desulfobacterota; class Desulfobacteria; order Desulfobacterales; family ETH-SRB1; genus B13-G4. Next base: position 18,493 of record VMSQ01000110.1, on the reverse strand, counting down.
AATGAAGATAATATTCTATCGCAAAGCCTGTCGCCGATCTTCATAGCATGTCTGAATAATGCAAAGCATCCTGAACAAATAATCGAGAATGCAATCATATTGCGTGAGTCAAAAGCGGCAAAGGATTATCGTAAAGAGCTAACCTCAGTTCTGGAACAATCTGCTATTAATCCAGAGGCATATCAGCTCTATAAAACCAGAATAGGCGAAAGAACAAGAAATCTTAATGATTTGTTATTTCACCGTGGGAAAAAAGAGGAATATTCCAAATCCTGGAACATCGGCTCAGGAATTGGAATACCGTTTTTGTTGAATTCACGATTCGGTTTCAGTTATGGTGGGCGTATCACTCATGAAAAACGTAACATTCCCGGAGACAGAGCCGCTATTTTCCTGTCTGATATCCTTCGGCAAGCATTAGGGATAGTGCAAGTTGAAGCAAAATTATCCAAAATTTTCGGGAGCAATTTTTATTATGATACTGGAATAATAGCTTTTGCAAGGCCAAAAGAGTTTCCATATGAGTGTGATGGAAAATAGAGGTGCTTCAAGATTTTCGATGGGTAGATATTCAAAAAAGAATACGATGCTATGAGAAGTATTCAACTAATTAACGCACCATTAGCAAAAAACTTTTACCCTAGTATACGGGCAGGTGCATACCCACCGTTACATCTTGCATCCTTAGCTGCTTTTCTTCGAAAAGGTTTTCCGCAGGTAGATTTGCAAATTTTCGACGGAGAATTGAGCAGCATAGAGGATATTATTAGTTGTTTACATGCAGACATAATTGCTATTAGTTGCAATTCCCTAACATATGATTCCGCATTGCGTATTGCAAAATCCGCAAAGTTAAAGGGTTCCTTTGTTATTTTAGGCGGAGCCCATCCAACTTTCGTCGGGGAAGCAATACTCCATAATCGTTGTTTCGTCGATGCAGTGATTTATGGAGATGGCGAGTTGGCGTTGGCCAACTTGGTTGATACAATAAGACTTTCCTCAATCCCTAACCTCATATATCGCGAGGGGGAAAAAATTATCACCAATAAGTCCTGTAATATCGAACTTGATGATTTACCTTTTCCCGATTACACTGGCATAAGGTTAGAGCCCTATTTCCTGAATTACCAAAAATTATATTCAGACAAACCGTTCAAGAAGGTATTTGCAGCATTTTCAGCCAAAGGATGCCAGTGGAGGAATCAAACTGGGGGCTGTATTTTTTGCGCTGTTCAGCACACCGGCTTTCGAATTAAATCTGTTAAAAAATATTGGCGAGAACTTGAAATGTTGCAGGACAACTGGGGGGCTGATTTTGTCTGGGATGTATCCGACACTTTTACATCGCAACCACAATGGGTAAGGACACTTGTGGATAATAAACCTCAAGGAATCAATCTCCCGTATCAAATTTACGCAAGATCATCCGACATTAACAAAGAAATGGTACACCTGTTAGCTCGTCTTGGAGTTTATGAAGTATTTTTAGGACTTGACGCAGGGAGCAATATAACACTACAAAAGTCACGTAAAGGCACAACAGTTTCAGGCAATCTAAAGGCAATCAAAAATCTTAATCGAGAAGGTATAAAGGTTATAATATCAGTAGTAATTGGACTCCCCGGCGAGACTGAAGATACTTTGAGGGCTACTCGACTTATGACTGAGGATATCTTGTCATGGGGAGACTTGTCAGAAATCAACTGCAGCATTCTTCTTCCACTCCCAGGAAGTCATGCCATGAACATGCTGAAACGGGTAGCGCCCTCCCAAAAGGGAAGGGAAGATCTCTTTGACGCAGAGGCCTTAAGGAAATCATGGGTCAGCAACTTCTGTGAAGTGGACTATGCTATGCTGATGGAGGAACAAAAGCAAATAATGCAGTTGCATGATAGAGTAGGCTCATTTGGCGTAACGGTTATCGAGCAGGCTAATTATGCGACTGGTATATCGGACATCTCATGAAGAATATACCAAATAGGTTTTCAAGAAATATTGGCATATTGTCTTCTGAGGAACAGAGTAAGCTTTTCTCATCCAATGTCGCGGTGGTTGGACTGGGATGCACAGGTTGCATGATTGTGGAATTCTTAGCCCGTGCCGGTGTCGGAGGTTTTGTTTTAATTGACGGAGACCGCTTTGATGAGACCAACATAAATCGTCAATTATATGCAAAGTCATCAACTGTGGGACAATACAAAGTAGAGGCAGCTAAAAAAGCTATACAGGAAATCAATCCAAGTGCAAGTATAGCAGCGCATCCCGTCTTCTTGGAATCTGAAGAAAATCATCAGTTTCTTCAAACAAGCGATTTAATAGTTAATGGGGTTGATGATCCATTTAGCATGGTCATTATCCACCGCATTGCAAAAGCGTTATCAAAACCGAGTGTTTTTCTTTTAAGCGGCGTTATCCCATTCCAGGGTGCCTGTTGTGTGATACCAGTTGACAGTGCTGTAGACTATGAAACGCTTATGGGCCTCCCAACGGCAAACCAACCGCTTGATCGCCCTTTGGAAATAAAACGTGACTTATTTGAAAAAATAACTAAAGCCAGACTGTCCAGCGCCTTGCGAAGAGGAGTTATTCCAGGCCCATGGGTAGAAAATCGTCTTAATGGAGGACATGTCCCATCTTTTGGCATAACGAGTAACATAACATCACTTATAGCTGCTAATGAAGCCATTAAGGTTTTGATAAACAGGCCTAATCTGCGTCCAGTCTATGCGCCCGATCTTATTTATTTTGACGGAGCTGCATGTAACTTGACCGTCTGGCGGGCCAAACCTGGGAAATTCTGGTTTCAAGGTGATTTTTAACTGTTAGGCACAGGAGGTTATTCATGCAGAGTTTCAGCAAATTAAAAATTGTGTCAATAGGTATCATTCTGTTGGTTGCGTTTTTCTCATTCTCTTGTTCCAAAGAGAAATCAGAGGAAGTCAAGATTGGAGTTATCGTTCCGTTGACCGGTGCTGCGGCAGATTTCGGCAAGTGGGCGCAGAACGGTGTTGAACTTGCGGTAGCCGAATCCAACAGAGATAGCGGGGCATCGAAAAAACGTTGCCGCGCCATCTATGCAGATAACCAAATGGACCCTAAAGTGGCTCTGTCAGCATTTAAGAAACTTGTCGAGGTGGATCATGTGTCTGGAGTTATCACCTCAGGAAGTGGTGTTGTCCTAGCTATAGCCCCGGCAGCAGAGAGAAGTCGCACTGTACAGTTGAATCATGCTGCTGTGAGCCCTGCTATTCGTAAGGCGGGTGAATATACGTTTACACTTGTCAACGATGCAAATGTTGAGACGGACGAGATAGCGGGACTTGTTTATCGGGAACTCGAAGTAAAACAGATAGCCGTCCTCTATGCTAATGCTGCTTACGGGGTAGGTACAAAAGATGCATTAATCAGGAGTTTTACTCAACTTGGTGGAGAGGTCATGGGATCTGTAGCCTTTCCAGAAGATTTCATGGACGCACGCGCCCAACTCCTTCAGCTGCAGAAAATGAACCCTGCTGCTGTTTACTTCATAGCTACTATCAAGGACTCGGGCAGATTGCTTAAACAGGCCCGAGAGCTTGGTTTCAAGACACAATGGCTTACTTACAATGCCTTTGAAAGCCCCGAAATACTAAAGATTGCCGGCATGGCCGCAGAAGGTGTGATTTATACCAGTAGCAACCTTTTTGATCTTCCGAATCCGCAGCCTGAGCCGAAGCAATTCCTCAATTCCTACCTGTCAAAGTATGGTGAGCGCCCTAACCTTTATGCGGCTACAGCATATGATGCTATGCGGCTTCTTGCGCTTGCAAGTATCTCATCTGATGGCTCAAAAGAAGGCATTCAACGCTTCTTGGCCTCAGTTACCAATTACCATGGTGCAAGCGGAATAATTACTTTCGATCAAGATGGCTCTGTACAGAAACCGGTTTTTTTGAAAACTGTTCGTGACAGCCAATTCGTACTTTACGACTACGGAAAAGGAGAATAGTTGTGGGATTAGTAACTTTCGATGATCTCTATGAGTTGTTTTACGTAGTCTCTTATGGTTTCAACAACCGTTGTAGAAAAGCGATTCAAGAGGTGTATTATGCTTATGACCAAGATAGCCCTTTCATGTTCTATGAATTTTTTTTAAGCCAGCCAATTCCGAAGTCCCCGTATCCAGAACAAGTATGGGGAGAAAATTGGGATAAAAATATTTATGCAATTGCGCCGTTCGCTTCTCGTATGGCTGAGCATTCAACGCTTGTACCTCATATTCCCGATAATAATGAACCAGTGGAAATTGATTATCGGACAGCAGATATCTTGCAGAAATTGAAGTTATTTTTCCCATGGAAAACATTAGCGTTGACCAGAGACGCCTGGAACCATTGGAGCGGTATTAAGGAAACATTTAAACATCCTAAACCGATGGCAGTAGATTGGGATAAGGTTGATGATGGTACAACTGGCATTTCGTACTTTCTTGGCTTGGTGCGTAAATGGAGTTTAGCCTGGCAAAAAAAAGAATATAATCCTAAAAATAAAAGAGCTAAGGCTTTATTTGAACTGTACAAGCCTTTGTTAAAGACAGGTAAGGAACAAGTTGTCCCTGGAGTTTTTGTACCTATGGCTTCTGACAATCTTTTTTACGGCGGCATATGGATCATGCTACCAGGATTGAAAAAAGACCATATTGATAGATTCAGCAAAGCTGTGGGACTCAGTGTGGCGAAGTTGATCAATCGATCTTACCTGCCTGCTCTGGCTATTTTACATGAACATTGGTTGGAGACCCTTGTCGTTAACAGCCATTCTAGTCAGGAAAATGATGATGAAATAAAGGTCGATGTAAACGAGTTGTTTCCTATACAGGAGCTTGATCACGCCAACTACCGCAACCCTTTTTCTGGATTGCCAGAATACAATGGGCCAAAGAACAACAGCATTGAGGTTGTCCACGAGATAGAGTGTTTATTTAACAGACTTTGGGAGAGTCGAAATAATATCCCCACTAAACTTAGCGAACTCAAGGTTGGTCTGATTTTCAGAAAGTATCTTGTCTGTTCTGAAGTCATGACGCAGCTTCTTTTAAATATTATCAAATCTTCGAAAACTCTGAGCAAGAGTACTGATAATCTGCCAGCATGTCTTGTAATAGGTGGACCCGGTTCAGGCAAAGAAAAGCTGGCTCGCATGCTTCGTCTTTTTAGTGAAGATTATCGTGGGGGACAAGAATATGTCATAAACATGGCATCGATTAGGCCAGGCCCACTTACGTCTGCATTAATGGCAGGTCTGGATGTGTCTTGGTCTAGAACGTTAGAGTCTGGGAAACAAGCCTCTTCCGCCTACGAATTCTGCGGATTACTGCGACGCATCCGAGATAAATCTAATCCCAAAGGAAAAAACCACCCGACCGTAATTTTTGACGAATTCAACTCCATGGATCCGGACTCCCAAGGGGTTCTCTTGCGTTTTTTAGACAACTCAGAGATCGTGCCAATAGGTGCAATCGAAGATGAAACTTCCACCGAAATGACCAATTGTTTAGTCGTCGGGATTATGAATGAGGATCCTGATGACATTAGTCGTGAGCGTGCAATGGAGTTTTTTCGCAGTGGTGAGTATCTGGGCAGCTTTCTAGGTGATCTTCTATATGAGCATTTTCTCCGTATTCGAAGGCTACGACCAGATATTAAGTATCGAATGATCCGGAATGGGAAATTCGCAATCCCCGATCTTCGGGAGAGGGGAGAGGATATTCCCATGTTGTTTCATGTGTTTGTCCGTAATGAATTGGAAAGGATTCTTCCGGACGGCTCACCAAGGCCAAGGATTCATTTTCCGTTGGATATGCTTGATCGTTTGACTGCTTCTGACTTGCTATGGCCTGGTAACGTTCGACAATTGCAGGCATTGGCTAAGGTGGTTGCTGATTATCTTTCCGCGCAGCCAGCAATTCTTCCCAATAATTATTATATCGTCAAATTACCAATTCTTGAAAAAGCCTTACAGCAGGTCGGGTTGGTTAAAAACCAGATGTTTGAGCGAACTACTCTAACGCCGACAATTCGGAAATAAAATGCTGGCTCAAGTTTTACTTAATGGACTTATTGCGGGTTCGACGTATGCTCTTATAGGGATCTCCTTTGGCCTTATTTATATGCCCACGCGTTTTTTTCATTTTGCGCACGGGGTAGTGTATGCCGCTGGAGCATACGGAACATTGGCAGCAATTTCGTGGCTGAATCTGCCGTTATCTATAGCTGTGCTGGTAGGAGTAGGTACGTCAACTGTAATAGGTTTGACAATTGAGTGCACTGTATACCGTGCGCTCAGGCGCAGAAGCGCATCTTCGCTGGTATTTCTGCTAACTTCACTCGGACTATATATCGTTTTACAGAACAGTATTTCCTTGTTTTTTGGAGACTATATCCAGAGCATCCGCATTGGAGCCGTGGAAGAAGGAATTGATATATTGGGTGCTAGAATTACACCGGCGCAGATCCTCATCGTCAGCATGAGTTTGGCGTTAACGGTTGCGGTGACAATCCTACTAAAAAGAACCAAGATGGGCAGGGCGATTCGTGCTGTGGCTAATGATGCGGAACTTGCCGATATTTCCGGGATTAATAGGGATAAGGTGTTCTTTCGTACCTTTGCCATAGGTTCGGCACTGGCCGGTGTTGCTGGAATTCTTGTCGCCTTCGACTCTGATTTTTGTCCAACCATGGGAATTAACGCTCTTATGATGGGAGTGGTAGCGGTTATAATCGGGGGTGTTGGGAGCATTCATGGCATAGCACTCGGGGCGCTTCTCATAGGAATGGCCCAGCAGTTCGGAGTATGGAAGATCGGTTCTCAATGGCAGAACGCTATTGCCTTTGTTATCCTACTGATATTTTTACTATTCAGACCGCAGGGTTTTCTGGGCAAGAAAGTGAAAAAGGTAACAGTTTAAGAATACATGGAATATTTACTCCACATCTTGATCCTAATCGGCATCTATGTCATCCTCGCCGTATCCCTTAATCTAATAGTCGGATACTCAGGCCTGCTCTCTATCGCCCACGCCTCTTTTTACGGAGTTGGAGCCTATGTGGCTGCTCTTTTAGCTCTCAAACTTCACAGTCCATTTCTCGCCAACATAATCTGCGCCATCATCCTTTCGGGTCTCTTAGGTGCAATAGTAGGTATACCCTCTTTGCGAATCCGTGATGACTATTTTGCCATTGCCACCTTTGCCTTCCAGGTAATTACCTTCAGCGTCATGAACAACTGGGTCTCTTTTACCGGTGGTCCCATGGGTCTGCCAGGGATACCCCGGCCTGCAATCTTTGGCTGGAAGATAACTACTCATTATGATTTCCTGATTGTTATTTTAGTTCTTTGTATTATCATTTTATGGATATCTCATAAGATTGTCACGTCTCCATTTGGTCGTGTGCTCAAGGCCGTCCGTGAAGATGAAATATTTGCTCAGGCCATGGGGAAAAATGTGGCTTCTTATAAGGTGCTGATATTTGTGATCGGTGCCGGCATGGCCTCTGTGGCAGGCGTGATGTATGCCTACTATATAAGCTTCATTGATCCCACCTCGTTTACCATCATGGAGTCTATCTTAATTATCTCCATAGTCATTATTGGAGGAGCCGGGAATATCTGGGGTTCTGTTCTGGGGGCAGCAGTGCTGGTCATTCTTCCTGAGGCGCTGCGCTTTTTAGGTATGCCGAGTTCCATTGCCGCCAATATGAGACAGATTATTTATGGCGCTCTTTTGGTAATTTTTATGCTCTTTCGTCCCCAGGGCTTTATAGGGGAATATACTTTCAGAAAATAATATATGAATATGAAGCCCGCACTAAATATCAAAAGCGTCAACAAAAAATTCGATGGAACTGTTGCCCTTGATGATTTTTCTCTGGAAATTCCTCAAAATTCCATTACCGGCATCATTGGCCCTAACGGGGCTGGAAAAACAACTCTCTTTAACGTGATCACCGGTTTTCTGCCCCTGGATTCGGGAAAAATAATATATAATGGCAAAAATCTGAGCAGAATGCCTTCTTATAAGATTGCAAGGGCGGGAATAGCCCGCACTTTTCAGCAGCTTCGCCTCATAACCCGCATGACTGTTCTGGATAATATTTTACTGTCTTTTCAGAATCAGGCCGGAGAATATCTGAAAAATACTTTCCTTTTTCCCGGACGAGTCAAGAAGCAAGAGAGAAAAAACCGTGAAAAAGCTAATGAGCTTCTTGCTTTCATGGGCATTGAAGAAAAGGCGGGCGATCTTGTAGAGGATTTATCCTATGGACAGCAAAAAATGATATCTCTGGCATGTTGTCTGGCTTCTGGCGCTGACCTGCTTTTACTGGATGAACCTGTGGCTGGAATAAACCCGAGTATGATCGAAAAAATCCTTATGGTAATCAAAAAACTGCCGGAGGCAGGGAAGACCTTTGTCATTATCGAACATAATATTGAAGCGGTTATGCGGGTGTGCGACAGAGTGATTTTTATGGATGAAGGCAAGAAGATTGCAGAAGGAGACCCTGAATCGGTCAGACATGATCCTGCTGTGATAGAGGCTTATCTGGAGTGAAATGCTGAAAGTTGAAAGATTAGAGACAGGTTACGGCAAAAAACAGGTTCTTTTTGATATAGACCTTGAGGCAGCCGAAGGAAAAATTACCGCTATTATTGGTCCAAACGGTTCAGGGAAGTCCACGGCTCTTAAATCCATATTCGGACTTATTTCTGTATGGAAGGGAGCTGTTAATTATAAAAATAAGGATATTACCAATCGCAGCACTCAAGCCAACGTAAAAGATGGTATTGCATTTGTACCTCAAGGCAACCGGGTTTTTGATGAGATGACAGTTCTTGAAAATCTGGAGATCGGAGGATTTCATCTGCCTAAAAAAAGCTTTCAAACAGAACTGAATAAAATTTGGGAGCTTTTCCCGGAACTGGAGAAGCGCAAAAAACAGAATTCAGGCAAACTGAGCGGTGGCGAAAAACAGATGCTTGCACTGGGCAGGGCATTGATAAACAGCCCAAGGCTCCTTCTTATGGATGAACCGTCTCTTGGCCTTTCACCCAAGCTGGTAACCTTTATTATGAATTATATTCGCAAGATTAACCATGAATTCGGAGTGACCGTCCTGATCGTGGAGCAAAAGGTGCGTGAGGTGCTTGAAGTTTGCCATCATGTTTATTCGATAAAGCTGGGCAAAATCGCCTATTCCGGAAAGCCGGAAATTATCAAAGACGACAAGGATAAGCTGAGAGAGCTGTTTTTATAATAAGAATCAGTTATCTGGAGGCGATTTGGGCACAAGCTTGAATTATTATGCTTTTTTTCATTTTATCCCAAAAGCCATCGCTCCAGTCCATAACTACAACCACATTCCACTCTTCTGGTAAATCTTTCAATACAGCGTCAACCATCTTTCCTCTATATCACTTTGTAGCAGAATTCATTTCAAAAAGATTGAACTCAAATTCCATGGCGTGTATCTTTGCACGCATATTGATGTACACCCGCTCAAGCTCAATCGGGACCCGCAATGTGGCCTCAAATCCCTGGGTTGGAAGATGACGGTGTTCGTTAATGGCCGCCTGCAGTTACGGCTTAAAGACTTCATCCTCATCGCCTGGTGTTGTCCCGGGATGTCCCTGGGTTGGCTTTTTGACTGTGCAGGGCATGTCAAAAACAGCCTTGCCGTCTTTTCCTTTCTCACTTTCCACACACCATATTCTTTTTTGCTTCACAGATTTTCTGTAGTTTACCAGTAGCTTGTTTTTGTCCCAGTCAAAGGTGATATACTGATATCTGCTGGGCCAATCCGAGTCACTGCCGATGTATGCGCCGCCTGCTATAAACTGATGAATTTCCCAGTCCTGGTCGTGAAAATACCCCCCTGTTGATCGGTAAGCTCCATTGCTCCAAGCAGATCAGAAAAGAATTCCTCTGCCGGCTTATACTCGAATTCAATCCCTTGAAACACAACATCTCCGGTCACCACAACGATCTCGGGACGAAGTTCTTGTTCACGGTCTTCTTTCACCCGTTCAATCAAGGGATCAATGACCACTCGCAGATCGAATTTATCCTCTTCTGAATCTTTGATATGCAGGTCGGAAATATGAAGAAGCTGGAACGTATTTTTTATTGTCATAATAATTTGCCCGGCTCTAAATTTTAATAAATTCCCCGCCCGGACGTTCGCCTGGTTGCTACCAGCCCTGGCTTGGAATATGCCGCTTCAATCAAGAGATCTATGACATCGAGTAAAATGGCCTCTATCCGGTCGGCAATCAGAAATTTCTTGCTGTGCGGGAACTTCTCAAGTTTCGGAATGATCCACAGAAAAAAGTCATAGAGCTTTATTATGGCATCTACTTCTTTTGGCATGTATCAAAAAAATTCGACCGCCTTCGGCGGTAAAGGGTAAAAGATTAAAAGAACAAAGGGCTATAATGTCCTGGAGCAACGAAAACCAATATCGAAGTCCCGGTAGCCCGGGAGGTCGTCGAGGCGGTTCCCGCAACGCGCGAAGCTCCGGTAGTAGTTCCAGGAACCCCCGCGAAGCACCTTGGTTTCCTTTTTTTCATCGTACCACCAGCTATTGATCCATTCCCAGACATTTCCCGTCATGTCTAAGCAGCCGTAAGGACTGCGGCCTTCCTGGTAATTTTTCACTGGCGTGGTGTGGTCGATTTCTGATTCATATATATTGCACTTCTCCTTGTCAAATTCGTTTCCCCAGGGATAAACACGCCCATCTATCCCCCTGGCGGCCTTCTCCCATTCCTCCTCGGCTGGCAACCTCTTTCCAGCCCACTGAGCATAAGCACTTGCCCCGTACCATGTCAAATAAATAACTGGATGATCCTCAAAGCCGGACTCCACCGCAAAGCGATCGCCATCCTTCCTTATTCGGCATTTTTCGTCTTTGAAGCCCCCTTCCAAATCAATCCACTCCCTGCCATCTTCCGGCTGATTGCCCCGCTCATTGAGAAAGGTACAAAATTGGGCATTGGTTACGGGATACTTATCTATAAAAAATCCTTCCTTCACGCTGGTTATCCGAATGCTATCCTTTTCACCTATAATAAATTGCCCCGGCGGGACGTATACCATGTTCTCGGGAACTTTAACGTGTTGAGGCGGATCAACCTTTTCGTAGACTGAGGGGCCTATGAACTCCGAAACAAAAAGGGCTGTTTCATCCGTGATCTTTATCTCTTGAGCCCGGTTCTCCGGTATCTCTCTTGCAAGTTTTCTGGCAACAAAATACTCAATAAAGGAGCGGTGGGCAAAGGCATAATAACCTTGGGCATGACGGCTGAGAAAGGAACAGTTGCGTATTTGATAATCGAGATTGTCGAGGGATAATCTCAGCATGTCTTTTGTTTCATCGTCAAAGTACTTATCTATAGCATCCTTCAGAGTATTGAAATGCAGCCGGTCTTTTTCCTGCGTAAACATCCAATATGCCAGTTCCTCCATAAACAGGATAATTTCTTTGGGTATTCTTTCTTTCCCGTGCTCCAGCACAATGGATTGAGGAAGCCGCTGCTCTTTACTCTCCCTGTCCTGCCACCCTTTTGTGACAATGCGATAGACCTTGCCCGATGTTACTTTGCCCTCTATGTTTTGCACAGCATCAAGATCCTTGACTATGAGTTCGATCAATATCGGGCGTCTGACCAGGTCTTTGACATCAAAAACCTTCTCCACCGTTTCGTTCCAGAATTTTTCTGACGCCTCTTTGCCCAAACAAAGATCAAGATACAGTCTTATCTGCTCATCATCGAATAATGAGACATATATTCTCTCAAAACGAGGGTCTCCCATCGGTCGAGGACCTCGTTCATGGTACTCCTTCCGGACAAGTGTCTCATTTTCATCCTCTTCACTTCTAAAGAACTGCGTCCTGCTCGTCAGGATCACCTTTTTGTATTCCTGAGTAGTCTTTGAGAGGTTTTCGATTTCTTTAAGAACGGTCTCTTTATCAAAGGTCAGCGATAACTCGTCAAAACCATCCAGGATAAGCACGGGGCTTTGGGTGCTGTCTCCGGCCCTGCTTCTCACTTCCCTTTGAATAACCTCGCGCCACCCTTCTGCCATCACAGTCTTAAGTTCGACGACAACGGGTACGTATGCAGATCCGGTCATATCACAGGCAAATTTGTAGCAAAAAGAGGTCTTCCCGATGCCGTAGTCACCAAGCACTGCCAGGAGCTTTCGGTCGGGGTCGTTTAACCATTCAAGAACATAATCGTGAAGAAGGCCCTTGTTTCCCCCCTTTTCATTGTGGCACCTGGATGGGATATAGTGTTCGGGGATGAATTCCTTATAGTCTATTGGCTCCTTTGCTGGAGAAACGAAATCCAGCAGAGATGGTTCCAAAACAATAGTCCTTTGTGGAAGACCCCACGAATAGAGATAGTTATTTGCTGCTCTAAGGGCCTCTTTAGTCTTTTGTGCCTGTTTCTCAAGATCCGCTCCTGCATTTTTTCCCAAGTCTTCCCAGTACCATCTGACGATATCGGTTCCAATCTCCACTAAGGAGATGTGTTTTCTAAAGTGTCCTAAACGAATGTACGGCTGATCCATTTCATCAGCAAGCCGAAGCAGGGCTGCAAGCAGCCGGAGGTTCAAAGTCTCCTTGCATAAGTAATGGTCTGGAAACTTGTCATTAATGTTATCAAGGGGACAAATTGATTCGGGTGCGTGGCCATAGCAGACTGTGGCTACTGCCTTGACCGCTGACGGCGGATCCGAGGCTCTATAGAGAAAATTTCCAAACAGGTAGGTAGCATGCTCTTTGAGTATCTTCTCTTTACTACGTTTGGGGTGGTCCTTGGATTCGATAGACCCGTCGTCCTTTCTATAGCCGATGTCATGGAGGTACACAGCATAGAGGAGGATAAATACCTCGGCAGGCTTGAGCTTTTTCTTGAACTCGTCCGGAATAAGTTGGTCCAGGTAACCTTCCAGTCTTTTTGAGTGATCTATACCGTTCTTCTCTATGCCTTCAAGCCAATTGGAAGCTTCTTTCCTGACTCTCGAGATATGTTCATGAAAATCTATCCTGCCGTCTTTTGTTCTCTCCTCTATGAGTCTCTCATCAAGGCGCATCCAAAACCTCTCTGCTCAAGCCCCCAAGCACGGAGCTTCTATCATGGGTGGTGACAGGGAAAATAGTAAATAAAAAATTCTGTATGTATAGACTTTCAGATAAATGCATGGACTGTTGTGCCAAATCAATACAGCTTGCCAGTATCTATAATCGCCTGCAAGACGTTTTTGTCATAGATTTGTAATGGATATCGTAAATCTTGTCAAGCTGTTGACCCAGATTTGGGTCAACCGACAGGCTGGATTGGTATTTTCAGGGGCGAGGCTCTATCAAAACAGCTTGAGCTCGTTTGATTGTAAGAGTTTAATGCCTTTGAAAATAAGGTTTTGATGGAAGAACTACAGAGACTGCAATCCGGGCTTATTCGGACTTATACAGATGATTTTGCCAAGTATGCATCAACCGCAAAACATAAATATTTGAAAAAAGTGTATTACAGTGCGCCACAAATGGCTGGTCGGCGTTACAAGTATTCGCATGTAAATCCAGGCATCGAAGCTAAATCCCTGAAGGAGGCACTTGGGTTGCTATGCGATGCGTTCTTTTTCAAAAAGTTCCTGAGACCGAATCCGGCTTGACACACAAGGCCAGATTTTCGTATACTTTTATCAGAAAAGTAACTTCTTGGCCGTTTAACGATTGGAGTTTTATTATGAATGAGCGTATTTCAGCCGATCCTAATATCTGTCATGGTTAGGCTTGTATTAAAGGGGCGCTGAAGAACAGATAACGCCTATTTCATATCGGGCAGCCAGGTATGACGAAATTTCTGCATTACATTGACTATAATCATTTGTGGAGGCAAGTTATGAATCTGCACGAGATACTAACAGATATTCACGCGCTTGAAGAGGAGCTTTTAGTCTTCGAACGAAAATATGGTATTCGTTCAGAGATCTTTTACGCCGCATATGTGAGCGGGGAAGAGCCGGAAGATGATAGTTGGGTGTTAGACTTCGGGGAGTGGGCTAGCATTTACAGGACTTGGCTTACACGTCAGGCAGACTATCGCAATGAGATTCAACAAATCCAGCGAAAAGCACCGAGTCTGGCAGGACTGGTCCGAGTTGCCGTATGAATCCATTACGTACCCCAGAGGACTATGAGCTATTCTTATACACGCTGACAGAGAAATTTCCTTCAGTACGTCATTCAACGATGACCTTTGTGCGGAGAGGTGCCTCACTTGCACGAGTGACAGGTGAATTATTATTTGATCAGGAAATTCGGCTGGTTGTTCGTGAGCGAATCTTATATGATCGCTTACCATGCATCATAGATTGGTATGGTTACGAGGTCTGGAAGGGTAAAGAGAAGTTGTACTGGTATGACTCTCAGCCTCATCCAAACGATCAAAGTTTGCAAAAAACACTCAGCCTCATCACAAACATATTCCACCGGATATCAAACAACATCGTATTCCTGCGCCGGAGATGAGTTTTATCCGACCCAATCTGACTGCCCTGATTCGGGAGATTGATGCTTACGAGTCTTAGATCGCAGCTTGAACTAAAAAATCTAACTTATTATAAACGGATAGATCCGAATATATAGCTTAAGGCGTACGACATAGATAAAATTATAAATTTCCTTTGAAGATATGCCAAAACTTCTTGAGATAATTCATTACTTAAAGACAGGTATGAAAGAAAGCAGAAAAAAGGTGAGGGTTAAAAAAGGTAAAGACCCGCTTTTTGATTTACGAAAAGTTGCTGTAGAAACTGGTATTAAAGACCTCGCTGAGCATCATGATCATTATCTCTATGGTGTGTCTAAATGATAGAACCTATTTTTGTGGATAGTTTTGCAGTGAGATTGTGGCAATGATAGGGCCAAATGGCGCAGGCAAGTCCACAGCTCTAAAAGCAATTTGTGGTTTACTGAACCCTCGCTCAGGAGAAGTCTTATTTCAAGGAGAAAATATAAGTGGCAAGCAGCCATATCAGTTGGTTGAGAAAGGGCTATGTCTGGTACCGGAAGGGAGAAGGGTTTTTACTTCAATGACGGTTTTAGAGAATCTGGAGATGGGGGCATATACAGTTTCCAGTGGTCAGTTGTCAGTGGTCAGCAGAAAAAACCGACAACCGAAAATTGATATCCGGCAACTTGTTGAGAAAATATTCAGTCTATTTCCAGTGCTCAAAGAAAGGCAAAAACAAAAAGCAGGAACCCTAAGCAGTGGCGAACAACAGATGCTTGCTATCGGCAGGGCACTGATGTTAAAACCAAAACTGCTCCTGCTGGATGAACCATCACTGGGACTTTCTCCAAATTATGTGGATATGGTATTTGAAAGGATAAAAGAGATTAACAGTGAAGGAACTGCCATTCTGATAGTGGAACAGAATGCAAGAATGGCTTTAGAATATGCTGACAGGGGTTATGTGTTTGAAATAGGAAAGATTGCCTTTGAAGATGAAGCAAAAAACCTCCTTGAAAATGATGAAGTCAGAAAGTCGTTTTTGGGGGGATAAAATTAGAGAATTTAGAGAGTTGTCGCAAAATATTTTACGGACATCCAAGTTGCAAGTTGCATTTGTCCTGAAGCGGTTATAATAGGCCTCATCTGAAAATGGAGGTCGAGGAATGAAAGATTATCACATCAATATTTTTTACAGCGAAGAAGACGAGGGTTATGTAGCAGACATACCCGATTTGAAGTATTGCTCTGCTTTTGGAGAATCCCCAGAAGAAGCGTTGTCGGAGGTATTGAAGGCAAAAGATGTATGGTTGGAGTCCGCACGTACACATGGAAAATCTGTTCCTGAGCCACATTATCGTCCCGTGGTCTACCAAGTAGCTTAATGAGACACCGCGCTCAGAACAACGCCATTCACTCAGATGGGCAGGGTCGTGCGGTTTGACTTTTTTTACCAGTTTTTATGTTTACTTGCCATTTACAAAGGCCCATTTACCCTGCCCTCTGGTGATGGCGAGCGTTATGGTTCTCTTGGCACCTTAACTTAATTCCATTTGTTTCATTCATGGAGCGGACTAATTAATGGCAAAGAAAAAAGAAAATAATAGATCGGTTGAAAAAACGCTCTGGCAATCTGCTGAAAAACTTCCTGAAAAAAGCAATTCACAAATTCTCATCTATCAAACAGAAGGTGGGAAAACGAAAATTGAAGTAAGGCTTGAGAATGAAACTGTCTGGCTGACACAAAAACTGATGGCGGAATTGTTTCAGACAACCATCCCAAACATAAACCTGCATCTGAAAAATATTTATAATGAAGGTGAGTTGGATGAATTGTCAACTATTAAGGATTCCTTAATAGTTCAGAAAGAAGGCGGCAGACAGGTTAAACGAACCGGTAAATTTTACAATCTTGATGCCATCGTTTCAGTCGGTTATCGGATTAAATCACATGTGGCAACCCGCTTCAGACAATGGGCAACTCAAAGATTGCGTGAGTATATTATCAAGGGCTTTGTCCTGGATGATGAACGATTAAAAAACCCTGACCAGCCGTTTGATTATTTTGATGAACTTTTGCGCCGGATACAGGATATCCGAACTTCTGAGCGGCGTTTTTATCAAAAGATCACCGATATTTATGCCACAAGCATTGATTACGATCCCACCACAGATATAAGCATAAATTTTTTTAAAACCGTGCAGAACAAATTACATTGGGCAATAACCGGACAAACTGCCGCCGAAATTATTTACAATCGGGCTGATAGTGAAAAAACCAATATGGGACTGACTAACTGGCGCGGGGAAAAAGTCCGCAAAAGTGATGTTACCGTTGCAAAAAATTATCTCAAGGAAGATGAATTGCTGGCGCTTAATAATCTGGTGGAACAATATCTTATTTTTGCAGAAGGACAGGCGATGCGACGTATTTCCATGCACATGAAAGACTGGGTTGAAAAACTGAACGGCTTTCTAACATTAAACGACAGGGAAATACTGGAACATGCGGGTAAATTATCCCATGAAACGGCAAAAGAACTGGCTGAATCAGAGTATGAAAAGTTCAATCGTAAACGTATCCGATTTAATGACGCACAAGAGAGCGATTTTGATAAAGCTGTAAAAATGATAGAAGCTGAGAAAAAAAATGGCTGATAAATTCCTTAGATGTTTATATTGTATACTTCATTCATGGAGCGAACTAATTAATGGCAAAGAAAAAAGAAAATAATAGATCAGTTGAAAAAACACTCTGGGCATCTGCTGATAAACTCCGCAAAAACATGGATGCTGCTGAATACAAGCATATTGTTCTTGGATTGATTTTCCTGAAATATATTTCTGATGCTTTTGAATACGAACAGCTAAGAAAATCCCGAGAGTGAATGGTATATCAAAGAGCCTGATGCCCAATATGGTGCCCTGAATGACAGGGATGAATACCGCGCTGAAAACGTTTTTTTTGTGCCGGTACCAGCTCCTCAACAGCATCGTTCGGTATCAAAATTATTTTAAAAGGTAGATCTATGACAAAAACAAAATTAACGACTGAGTTGTTGCAAAAGGAAGCAAAAAGATTTTCTAAAATTGAATCACAACATGATGAACCATCGCTCTTTGGAGTAACTGACGGAAAAGCAGTTGGCACATATTTAGAGCATAAATTTCAATCTTATTTGAGTGATAGATATGATTATGTGGAAGGTTCTTCTGCTAAAGGTATAGATTTTCCAGAGCTTGGGGTGGATATGAAAGTAACAAGTATCAGGCAGCCTCAGTCGTCATGTCCCTTCAAATCCGCTAAACAGAAAATTTTCGGCCTGGGTTATTCTCTTATTGTCTTTGTTTATGAAAAAACAGATGATAATAAAAAACGAACAGGTCATCTCAATATACGACATACAATTTATATTGAAAAACACCGTACCGCTGATTTTCAAACAACATTAGGTCTAAGGAAAATATTGGATAACGAAGGGAACATAGATGATATCCTTGCATTTTTTGAAGAACGAATGATTCCAGCTGAAGAAATACAGACAAGGAAATTGGCTGAAGACGTTTTGAATAATCCTCCTGAAATTGGCTATCTTACGATTTCAAACGCTTTACAATGGAGGCTTCAATATAGTCGTGTTATACAGGAAGCGGGAAATATAGACGGAATAATAAGGGTTAACTAATGCCAAGCAAACGGAAAATAGAATTTGGTGATTTTCAAACACCTTTAGAGCTGGCAATAGAAGTTATTGCCTTGGTAAAAGACCTTTTTCCTTATCCTTCATTTATTGTTGAGCCGACTTGTGGATTAGGTTCATTCATCAAAGCAAGCATGAATAAATGGGGAGATTCATGTTATTATTATGGGTTTGATATAAATAAAAAATATATCAGGGAATTGAGATCAAATATTATTGAAAATGGCAACCTT
>VMSQ01000213.1 GCA_013792055.1 Desulfobacteraceae bacterium | reverse complement strand
GGGGGGACTTTTTCTTTGATGACAATGTAGCCGTTCCGATTGTAGACCGCATTATCCATCATTCACATATTTTTATGATGGGTGGAGAAAGCTATCGGCTGAAACAAAAAATCAACTTAAACTAAGTGCCGGGGGGTGGGTCAGTTTTATTGTCCGCTACTGGGTCAGTTTTATTGTCCATTGACAATTTAATTACTTTAGGTATAATATTAGGGATAACGATTTCTATTGGCATGGCTCTTACCATATCAATTGTTGTTATAATAGCTATGTCAGGTAAAGCCGCCTCACTTACTATAGTCACCAAAAAAGGTAAACTGGCAATTCTTATAGAATACTGGATTGAGATATTTGCAGGAGCAGTATTAGCGACATTAGGATTACTTTTTTTAGGCGCCAACATTTGATGTTCGTAAAAAGCTATATTATGCCGCTTCGCGGCACTGTAAGTGCTAAAAAAATTCATGGATAAAATAGAATGTTGAGTTACCATAGAGCAACATATTTTATTAGATCAGTAAGTATAATTGCCCTATCAGTGCTTCTCTTTTCCACGGCAGGGATACATTTTGTTCATCCTTTTTTTCACCGCCATCACCATTGCAAATCACTTACCGATTCAAAACAATCCTCGTCACTTATTCATAAAAAGCACGTCGAATACCAAGCCAATCGAAGTTGTCCTATATGTTCTTTTTTAAAGTATTTTCGCATTTACAAAATAAATCCCTTCGCTTTTTTGTCCTTATTAGCATTGTTGTCGATATTCCGATTTCTGTTTGAATCGGTTATATTAAAACAAACCAAATTTTTACTCATCCCACCACGATCGCCTCCTTGTTTATTCCCAGAATAGAAAGCTATTAAAAATATCTTACCGATTATTGTGATTTATCATCTGATAACTCGCGTAATAATGCTACGCTTCAAACAGATGCACTTTAAGTAATTGATTTTACGTAAAAGTATTAATTCAATCACTTGATCTATATACGGAATAAATAAAGAGGATGTAATATTATGAAATTCTTCTACACAATCAGATTATTATCTTTGCTTGTCTTTTGCCTTTTTTTCATCCTTGCCGGCAGGGCATTGACCTATGCAGGGGCAATAACCCTTGATACTATTGTGATAACTGCTTCTAAAGATGAGGGCGATGAAAAAAATATAGAAAGTGAAACACTTAAAACTCACAAGGTAGTTGATCTTGCTGAAATTCTTTCAAATGAAATGGTGGAAGCGACAATGATTCGTAAAGGTGGATACGGAAATGAGGTTTCCCTTAGAGGATTTGGAAAATCTGACTTAAGAGTATTGGTAGATAGCGGGCTTCTTGAAGGTGCTTGCGGCAGCAGAAAAGACCCATCGCTGTCTCATATCAATATGTTGACTGTTAATAAAATAGAAGTCAGGCAGGGGCCGTTTGATGTTACAAAGGCAGGAGCGCTTGGCGGGAGCATTAATGTTATAACAAAAAAACCACAAAAAGAATTTTTGGGTGAAATCCTTGCGAAAGCAGGCAGCTATGATTTCTTAAGCAGCGGGTTTTACACAACTGGCGGAAATGAAAAAGTTCAGGGATTAATCGGCTATAATTATTCAGAATCCGATCAGTATAAAGATGGGGATGGCAACAAACTTTACAGGTTTGCCCCAGGAGGGCGCCCTTACAATGCTGTCGGGATGGACATGAAAGCATTTGAAAAAGAAGATTTATGGGGGAAGCTGCAATTAACTCCCACAGAAAACCAGACTATGCTTTTTTCATACGCCTATGGAGATGCCAAAGACATTATGACACCGAGAGTCGGAATGGATATTGATTCCGAAAAAACCTATATGGGCCGTGCCGACTATACCATAACCGGTTTGGGAAATCTTTCAGATAAGTTTAAGCTTTCTTTTTATCAAAATAGGGTAGAGCATAATCCTTCCGATAAGTATCGGGAGTTGGTGAGTGCTCCTTCCTTTCATCGGCATAATGAGGTAAAATCTACTATCACCGGAGGAAAAATAGAAAACGAGAAATCCGCTGGATTCGCTTTGTTTACTTATGGCGCAGATGCATATAAACGCAACTGGAAAGGAGACATGTACAGGGATGACACGAGTGTGATTATGGATGACGAGCTTATTCCGGATGTTGATAGCTATGACTGTGGCCTATATATAAAGGCGGATAAAGATTTTGATAACTCCACCATAGGCATCGGTTTTCGTTACGACCATTTTGAAACAAAAGCCAATGAGAACCTCAAGCAAAGCATTGCGGTAACATCTACCAATAAGAATAAAGATGATTTGCTCAGCGGATATCTGTCCGCTGAATACTATGTTACGGATAACGCACATTTTTTTGGAGGAATTGGACGGAGTATCCGCACTCCGACATCTGTCGAAAGTTATCTTCAATCTCCAAGTCCTTATTTCCATGGAAATCCGGATTTGGATCCAACAAAAAATACAGAAATTGATCTGGGTTTTCAGTTAGCAAGCCAAAAATGTAGTTTCAGAGCAAAGGCATTTTACAGTGATCTAAATGACTATATTTATCAGCAGGGGAAGCAAACTGCCGATTCGCATGAAACCTGGACAAATATTGATGCTCACATCTATGGTGCTGACGTGAAGATGGCTGTAGATATTATATCTGATTTATCCATAGAAGCCGCTGCTGCCTGGCAGCGGGGCAGGAAAGACTCCAGTCCTGAAAATAATAATGATAATGACCTTGCTGAAGTCCCGCCTCTTAAAACCAAACTTGCATTGCAATATGATACCCCGGAATTTTTTGGAACATTAGAATGGATTCATTCGGAAGACGCTGACAATGTTGATACTGATGCCGGAGAAAAGGCGTTATCCGGCTGGGATGTGGTTAATTTCAGAGCAGGCTGTAATTACAAAATGTTGACGCTAAATGTTGGTGTTGAAAATATTCTTGATAAGCACTATGCTGTTGCAAATTCATATGAGTGGGATGTTGTTTCCGGCTCAGGAGCTAACCCTGCAATTGTATATGAACCCGGAAGATTTTTCTATGCTTCTATTTGTTTCAAATTTTAGCTTTTTCCCGTCTCCCCACTACCACCAAGGCATGCGGGTTCCCTCCAGAGGCGGACAAGCGCACCGGGCGGTTCACAGGGGTCGGGGGTCGGGGACTTTTCCTGCATCCTGATCCCTGACCCCCTGAAGCTCAAACATAAGCGGTTTGTTTCATTTAGAATTCTATAGCAAGCATGGTAGTCATCAGATGCCTTGTGTCTTTATTTTCATATTTGCCGTACAGGTATTCAAGAGCAATTGATGTGTCTTTAAACAGACCATAACTAACAACTCCGCCGAATTGTTTTTCGGGCAGAAAATCACCGCAGTCATTACTTCCCTCATAGCAGACAGCAAGATTTAAATTGTCGGTAACACCACATGCAAGCTCTATAGCCCAGGCTTCCGGCCTGTAGGCTTTTCCTCCGTCAAAACTCAACTCGCCTGCTTCAAAATCATCAATGGCTCCCAGATATTCTGCATTGAAGAAAAATCTATCCAAAAGGGAAGCAATTATGAATGTATTGAACCCGCCGATATGATTTTTAATTGTTGCAGCGCTGACACCTGTCCCAACTGTCTGAAGATTATTGCTGTCGGCAATGTTGGATATAACAGATATCCCGGCAGTTAAATTAAAATCCGGCACTGTTGTTTCCGGAAGAGTAAAAATTGCGCTTGCCAGGTAATTGTCTATATGATTTTCATCTCCTGTTTCATCAATATCTCCGTTGAAGGCACCAACGGAAAGTTCCACCCAGTCGTTTCTGGAACCTACAACAACAGCGCTTTCATTTGTTTCCCCAAGTTCAAGTGTCAGCGGATCGCTAATAAAATGGCTTTCAAATCTTCCAAAAGGCACATACATTTTTCCTAAATCAACATAAAGAGGCACCACATCAGCTCCATCAATGGTGATGATGCCTTCGTCGATTTCAATGGGATCTGTGTCGTCTTCTTCATATAAAAAGAAAAGACTACCCTTAACATGCTTTGCAATATCAACATCAAAGCCAAATGCAACTGTTGCAAGTTTAAGATCACTTGTGTCCGTATCTCTTACCGATGGATCATGAAAATCGTAGTCTTGATAAAAAGCCTCGACTTCTATGCATGCGCTGGGATGTATTTTATCAGCCCATTTCCCAAGCAAACCTGCAAATTTTGTTTCATGGGCTTCCTTGTCTCCAGCTTGCGAAGAAGGTTCCATTTCCTGCCTTATGTCAGCAGCTTCCTGGTCGGTAATTATATTTTTCTTTTCCAGAAGCTTCAGCAGTTGTTCGGTTTCTTTGCTTATCGCAAAAGCATTAGAATTAATAATGAACAATGCAAAAAATAACGTAATTCCAATTATAATCAAATTCTGTTTGTACATAACTCCTCCTTCTTATTTGGGGAATAAGCTAATATCCCAGAAAAGAACCAATTTGAAAAACAGCCACAGCCAGGCAAAAAGCCAGTGCTGTATTGAACGCCATGGAAAAAGCACCCCACTTCCATGAACCTGCTTCACGTGCAATGCAAACCACGGCAACAAAACAGGGGGCATAAAAAATTGTAAAAATAATCAGGCTGAAGGCTACCAAAGAATTCCATCCCGGAGCCCTGGCCAGTGTTTGGGAAAGCGATCCGCTTTCTTCAAGATCAACTTCTCCAAGGGAATATGCTGTGCCAAGGGTTGACACAACTACTTCTTTAGCTGCAAAGCCGCCGACAAGAGCAATATTTGTCCGCCAGTCAAAACCCGCCAGTTTTGTTATACCCTCAAGTGCCATGCCAAACCGGCCCGCGATTGAATTTTTTAAAGCTGCTTCAGCTTCCTGTGAATCAATTGTTGAAAGCTGCTTCTTCAATTCCATGGCTCCAGGAGAAAACTTCGGATCTTTCCCGGCAGCCTCAACTTCGTTAGCAATAGATGCCGGGGCTGAGGCCAGCAGTGTCTGTCGTTTTTGTTCAAATATTTTGGTTTTTGATTCAGGCAGATTTGGAAATGTCATCATTGCCCATAGAATAATCGAAATCCCCAGGATTATTGTTCCTGCTTTCTTTACATACTGCCAGGTTCTTTCCCATGTATGAATGAGCAAGCCCTTGAAGGTTGGAAGTCGATAGGGCGGAAGTTCCATGACGAATGGAGTGGATTCACCTTTAATAACAGTGGTACGCAACACTTTTGCTGTTATCAGCGCACCCAGCCAGGCAATCAGCGTGATAATAACCATAATCATTGCCTCGTTTTCAGCAAAGAATGCGGCAGTAAGAAGTGCAAACACCGGAAGCTTTGCAGCACAGCTCATAAAGGGCACGGTAAGCAGAGTTGCCAGACGTTCCCGTGGCGATTTAAGGGTTCGGGTTGCCATAACGCCGGGCACAGCACAGCCTCCGGCAATACCGCCGGATACAATGAAGGCCATGACAGAGCTGCCGTGCAGACCAAAAAATCTGAATATTCTGTCCAGCATGTAGGCCACCCGCGCCAGATAGCCTGAATCTTCCAAAAGCGAAATTCCGAAAAACATGAACATAATAAGAGGAACAAACCCGAGAACACCACCCACGCCGTCAATAACGCCTGAAATAATAAGAGATTTCAGCAAGCCCTCTGCAAGATGTGTTTCAGCAAACTCCCCGAGCCAGCCAAAAAAACTTTCAAACCAGCCAACCGGCATTTCGCTGTATGTAAAAGTAAATTTGTAAAGCCCAATGAGAACCATAACCATGATGATGGGGCCCAGAAAGCGATTCGTCACGACTTTATCTATTTTGTCAGATGTGTACAGTCTGTTTCGATCCTGGTTATGTCTTATAACCCCCTGTTTTATAATGGACTTGATATATCCATAACGATAGTCGGCGATCATGGCTTCCGGATAGGTATCAAGTGTTTCATTCAGATGATCAGATACTTTTTGTACAATTTGTTCGAGTTCTTTGGACAGAGATGGATTTGTTTTTTGTCCGAGTTTTAAAATCTGCTCATCTTTTTCCAGATACTTTAATGCCGTCCAGCGGGCTCGATAATTTTCTGTTAAGAAGTTTTTGGCTTTGATTTTTTCTTCAATTTCACCAAGCGCCTTGTCGACATCATCGCCATAGGATATGTCAAGCGGGGCAGGATTTGTATTTTTAATGCTTTTTGCAACGGTTTCCATGAGTTCTTTTTTGCCCTTGCCGCTGCGGGCAATTGTGGGGACAACCGGGATCCCCAACAGCCTGGAAAGTTTGTTTATATTTATTTCGATTCCCCGTGTTTCAGCTACGTCCATCATATTCAGTGCGATACATACCGGGATGCCTATCTCCATGAACTGGAGTGTAAGATAAAGGTTTCTTTCAAGATTGGAAGCATCCACAATGTTGACAACCATTTCGGGTTTTTCATTTACCAGAAAATCCCTGGCCACCACCTCCTCTAATGAATAGGCGGTAAGAGAATAAGTGCCTGGCAGATCAACGATGTTTAATTTATACCCGTTGTTGATATAGGTTCCCTGTTTTTTTTCAACCGTAACACCGGGATAATTGCCCACATGTTGTCTTGAACCGGTAAGTTCATTGAAAAGAGTGGTTTTGCCGGAGTTTGGGTTTCCGGCCAATGCAATTGTTTCATCCATTTTATTTTACCTCCACTTCTATATAATTTGCTTCGTTGTTTCTAAGGGTCAGCGTAAATCCCATAATCCTCAAACATACAGGATCATACAGGGGCGCGCGGCCCTGTATTGTAATTTCCGTTCCCGGAACCACTCCCATATCGCGAATTCTTCTGCCGAGTTCTCCATTAGCCTTTACCGCTGAGATAATTCCTGTTTGATTTACCTTCATTTGTCGCATATTTAACTTCAGCATTCTTTTTCCTTCCTTTGGATTAAAGTTTTGATTAAATGATTAAGTTAGGTATGCCAAACATTACAAGTTGTCAAGAGAAAATTATGGTCTTACAAAAATTAAATTATTTGACTTAATATGTATGGCAGTATAACTGTAATAGGTAACAGGCATGGTTCTGACTTGGGCCATTAGACAACTGTACATGCGGTTGCGGATTAATACGATTTGGGATTGCGGATTGCGGATTGCAGATTTAAGGAATTCTATCAATTTTATAAAAAATGGTAGGGCGAAGCGATACAACAAATCCGCAATCCGCAATTTTTTGTTTTGTAAGTATTAATTGTCTTTAACACAGGATAGTGGCCAAAGTTAGAGCTAAACTCTATATGATCCTGCATAGGAGGTAATATGAATAAAAAAACTGATCTTTCAGAAAGCCTTGAAGATTATCTGGAAATTATACTGAATTTGCAAAATACTCATAAGGTAGCCAGGTCAAAAGACATTGCCGAAAAAATGGGAATTCAAAGGGGTTCTGTAACAGGAATGCTAAAAAATCTGGCCGATAAAGGCCTGATCAACTACGAACCATACGGGTTTATTACATTAACCCTGGAAGGAAAGAAGATTGCGCAGGAAATTGAACGACGTCATACAATAATTAAAGATTTTCTCTTCCGTGTATTGCAGATTAAAAATGAAAAAGCCGATGCAATAGCCTGCCGCATGGAACATGCCATGGACAGGCCAACTGTTAATATGCTTGTAAAATTCACTGATTTTATTGATAATTGCCCCAGGGCAGGGGCCGATTGGATAGAAGCGTTTGTTAATTTTTGCTCAACTGAAAAACCTGACAGGAAAAAATGTAAAAACTGCCTTGAGCAGTGCACGACACACTATAACTCACTACTGTCAGGTTAAAAACTATGGTAAAGTTTTATAGCAATTTACATAACTAGTGCCTGGACGAAAACTCAGAACACCTGAAATTACAGTCAGTTGGATGCTATTTTCAAACCGAAGATTTTTAGCAGTTAGCTTTTAGCAATTAGCCTTTAGCTTAAAAAATCAAACAGATAACACATTAAGCTAAGAGCTAACAGCTAATGGCTAATCGCTTTTTCACAAATCTTCACATCGGTAAATAAGCTTAAACTATTGCCAGTATTAAAAAAAATACTTTTCGGACAGGCACTAACTATGTTCCATATTATCGTTAGGCATTAAAAAACAATAGAGAACAGTTACTATGGTGTAAATACATCGACTCTGCGACTCGGCCTTTGCCACTCAAAGGATGATGAGATTATTCCTCTCAATACTGTGGGGGTAAGGGTTTTGTTGCATAGATGGGTGCCTTGAGTTATTCGTAGCGAAGGGCTTCGATCGGGTCCATTTGCCCAGCCTGCCTGGCTGGAAAGTAGCCGAAGACGACACCTACCGCAGCAGAAAATACGAACGCGATTACGATAATTACAGGATCAAAGACAAAGGGGACAGCGAGGACAGTGGCACCGATCGCGGCAGCCGCGATCCCAAGAAGTACGCCAATCACCCCTCCGAAGGAAGACAACACTACGGCCTCAACCAAAAACTGCATCAGCACATCCCGTTCCAGGGCGCCAATGGCGAGTCTGATGCCGATCTCCCGCGTTCTTTCCGTAACCGACACCAGCATGATATTCATAATGCCGATTCCGCCGACAAGGAGGCTTACTGCTGCCACTGCCCCCAGCAGCCCAGTAAGTACACGGGTTGTCCCTGTCATCGTGCTGATTAGTTCTTGCATATCTCTGACATGAAAATCATCATCTTTGCCCGGCGAAATGTGACGACGCTCGCGCATCAGTTGCTCGATATCCTGCTCGACTTTCCTGGTTGAAACGCCATCCTGCGCTGAAACTAAGATGCGGCTCACATCAGGATTCCCCGTAATTCGTCGTTGAAGCATGCGTAGAGGAATAAGCACGAAGTCATCCCGATCCGTACCAAAGCTGGACTGCCCTTTGGAATTTAACACGCCGATCACGTTGCAGGAAAGCTTACCCAGGCGAATGGTAGCTCCTATAGGATTTTGGCCGCCAAAGAGCTTGTTGCGCACAGTAGTACCAAGTATGCATACGGCTTTGCCTGACCGAAGCTCGCCTTCCGTGAATTGACGACCGCTTTCAAGCAGCCAGTTGCTGACCTTCAAATAAGCATTGGTGCTGCCGGTAACTGTAGTAGACCAGTTTTCATTACCGTAAATAGATTGGATGGTCTGAGACGCAATCGGCGCTACAGCAGAAAGTCCAAAGATCTCCTGGGCAATGGCCTCGGCATCTTTCGCCTTAAACATGTCACCGGTTGAGTGTGTGCCACCAGGACCGCGGCGATCCTGCCCAGGTCTAACCTGGAGCAGATTGGTGCCCAATTTGGCGATATCGGAGGCTACCTGTGCCGTGGCCCCTCTGCCCAGGGTCACCATGGTGATCACAGCAGCTACCCCAATAACGATACCCAGAATCGTCAGAGATGAGCGCATGAGGTTGCGACGAATTTCCCGCAAGGATAGTAGAATTGTTTCACTGAACATTAAGCAAACCCCGGTTTTTCCTCTTCAGAATCGATGCTTCCGTCGAAGAAGCGAATGATTCGTTTTGCATAGACCGCTATATCTGCATCATGAGTCACCATGGCGATTGTTATGCCGCGCTCACTGTTAAATGCAGCAAGCACGTCCATGATTTCACGACTGCGCGCGGAATCCAGGTTGCCGGTGGGCTCGTCGGCCAGCAGAACCTTGGGATTAGTAACAATGGCACGGGCGATGGCGACCCTTTGTTGCTGTCCACCGGAGAGTTCACCTGGCGTGTGCGTTTCCCATCCTGTAAGCCCAACCGCTTCAAGGGCTTGAAGGGCGCGTACCCTTCGCTCTCCTGCCGGCATGCCGCGATAGATTAAGGGTAGTTCAACGTTCTCCAAAGCTGAAGTGCGGTTTAGGAGGTTGAAGCCCTGAAACACAAACCCCAGATAATGCCGGCGTAACAGTGCACGCTGGTCGCGGGACAGCTTTCCAACGTCAATGCCTTCAAACAGGAAGACCCCGCTGCTGGGGGTATCTAAACAGCCCAAAATATTCATGCAGGTAGATTTGCCTGATCCACTTGGCCCCATTACAGCCACGAACTCACCCTGACCAATACGCAAGTCTATTCCCTGTAGGGCATGCATGGCTGCGGGACCCTTACCGTATACCTTGTTTACGCCCTTCAGCTCGATAAGGCAGTGTTTGCCGGTTTGAGTGGAAGTGGTTGCCTTCATTATCTCTCTCTCGTTGTATCAACAACGAGCTCCATCCCCGGCTCAATGTCGCCGTTGATAACCTCGGTCATTTTGCCGTCAGTAACTCCTGTGATGACAGCAATAGCGATAAGTTGTCCATCGCGCAGTGTCCAGACGTGTTGTTTGTTATCGACAATATCATTTTTACGCTGTTCCTGCGATGATCTGGGCCGACGCGGCAGGAGTTTGCTGAACAGGCCGCCATTGGATGCTGCTTCTTTTTCCTTGATCAAAGGGGCAAAACGCAATGCAGCATTTGGTAACAGGATTGCATTTTCGACCTTTTTTACGGTGATGTCTGCCGTTGCCGTCATTCCAGGCCGCAGAGACAGATCTGAGTTGTCCACATTTAATACGGTTTTGTACGTAACAACACCATTCACAGTCTGAGAGCCATAACGGACCTGGGCGATCAGCGCTGGAAAAGTCCGATTTGGATGGGCATCGACAGCAAAAGTTGCCTCCTGTCCCTCTTTTACCTGACCCACATCGGCTTCGTCCACGTCCACGTGGAGTTCCATCTTGGTCAGATCCTCGGCCAAAGTGAACAGCACAGGCGACTGCAATGAGGCGGCAACAGTTTGGCCGGGTTCCACGCTGCGTGTAAGGACAATACCGTTAATGGGCGAGTGGATGACTGCTTTAGACAGATCCGTCTCGTTAGATTCGAGGGTGGCCTGAGCTTCAGAGACTTGGGCTTTTGCTATGGTCTCGGCGGCCAGCGCTCTTTGCAGCGCCGCATGTGCCGCATCCATGTCGTGTTGTGATGGCACCTTTTTATCGCTTAATTCCCAGACCCGCTTTAACCTTGCCAGTTCATTGCGTGTTTCATTGACGGTGGCCTGTGTCTCCAGAACCTTTGCCCGTGCCGATTCCAAGGCCGCTTTCGACTTTAGAACCTGCGCCTGGAGTTTCGAGATGTCCAGCCGCGCCAGGACCTGGCCGATCTTTACATGGTCATTGTAGTCGACTTCGACGGTTTCTACGGTTCCGGATACCTCGGTGCCCACATCCACCTGATTGGTTGGCTCCAGGTTGCCTGTCGCTGTTACGGTCATGGTCAGGTTTCCACGCTGAACTTTCTGAGTCTGGTACTGCATGGAATCGGACACTTCTACCATCTTCCAAACAACAGCGCTTGTTCCCCCCACTATTGCCAGAAGAGCTATGATGAGCCACCGTTTCAGATGCTTTCTGTGATTTTGGGACTGGTCGATACCCAGAGTTCGGCTAATGTTTGATTCTGAATTTATGTTTGATTTCATGGCTTCTTTCCATGTCTGAATCTATTGAGGTAGTTTCAAAATGTTCAATTTTGTCCAAGGTCAAGAAAGGCGAAAATTATAACCGCAGGAATACTTGAAGTATTTCGAGGATTATAATTTGAGCCTGACGCAGAGATTGGGCAAAAGGGGACGTTTTGAAACTGCCTCTATTGATTGTCATTGATCACAAGGGATATCCATCCCCCTCCGAGGGCCTTGTAAAGAGTTATCAGATTGGAGGTCACTTCACTCTCACTAACAGATAGCTGGTCTTGAAATGATAACAATGAACGCTGTGCATCCAGCACATCAGTGAAATCGATCAGTCCTGACAAATACAGGCTTTGCGCAAGATTAACGGCTTGCTGTGCAGCCTCTGTCGCATCGCTTAGTGACTGTCTGCGACTTTGCTCTTCAGTATAAGCAACAAGCGCGTTTTCGACTTCTTCCAGTGCTTTGAGGATTGCAGCCTCATATTGAATCAACGCCTGCTCCTGCTGGGCGGATTGCACTTCGATGTTTTTGCGGATAGTTCCTGCATCAAAGACAGGCCAGGTAATGCTTGGTCCTATACTGTGGGTTCGACTGCCAATTAAAAACAGATTGTCCAGTGACAAGGCTTCAAGACCAATGGATCCGAGGAGTGAAAACCTGGGATACAAATCCGCGGTGGCAACCCCTACCTGTGCCGTTTGCGCTGCCAGTTGACGCTCTGCGCGTCGGACATCCGGCCGATGTCGCAACGCATCGGCCGGCACACCAACAGCGACCTCAAGAGGAGTAACCGGAATGGCTTTGTGTTCAGCCAAAGCAATTTTCAGGGAACCCGGGTATTGTCCAAGCAGAACGGACAGGCGGTTCCTGGCTTGCACAAGTCCAGTATGCAGACCGGGTATCTGGGATCGGGTCTGCTCCAAATTGTACTTAGCCTGTTCTACGTCGAGCCGGGTCGACAGACCAGCCTGAAAACGCCATTGGGCGATGTTGTATGTTTCCTTCTGTGCATCAAGATTGGCGTTTGCGACCGACAACCGAGTCTGAAACGAACGCACCTCGACATAATTAAGGGCTACTTCGGCAAGCAGGCTGACAAGCACGTCCCGCAAGTCCTCTTCACTCAACTGTAGCTCAGCTTCGGCCGCCTCTATGGCGCGTTGTTTTCCGCCAAATAAATCCAGCTCCCAGGTGGCATCAAAGCCTGCTACATAGAGCTTTCTCTCGATCCCGCTGCCTGTATTCCCGCTGCTACGGCTCAACCTTGCTGTGCCGCTGGCGTCAATAGTTGGGAAACGATCGGCCTCGCTGATACCACGGAGGGCACGTGCTTCCCGAACTCTCGCTCGGGCCTCCTTTAAATCGAGGTTGCTTGCAACCGCTTGCCCAATCAGACTTGTTAGTACAGGATCATCGAGTATCAACCACCAATCGGCCGGCGCTTGCTTATCTAAATCTTCGACGATCAAGCCATCCTTCATTTCAGCAGACCATGCTGAGGGCAATGATACATCAGGCGGCGCATAATCCGGCCCGACAGTCACGCATCCTGCAAGCACTGACATCATAAGCATTGCCAGGAGAAGCGCCCTAAATTTTATTAAGCCTGTTTTAATTGAATTCATGTGTTACTCGTATCTCATGCCAAAGCTCCAACGAACTCTGTTTATGAATTTTCATGCTTTGGCGTTCTTGCATTGCGCGGAGACTTAGTGTCTCGTAAATGTCGTAGTTCACGTTTCAGATGTTGAGCCAAGGCTCTTCTCTCTTCCTGGCCAAACTGTCTCGCCAGTTCAATAGTCGCATTTGCCAGCCCCTGCATCTTGAGGTCGCCCAGTTCGTGTAGTTTTTTCAGCTCAAGCCGGTAGGCAGCTTCATCAAATTCAGGTGCAGCTAAAATTTTCATCGCTTCTTTTCTTGTTTTTCGGATCTGATTGTATATATTCCGATTATTTAGATGCACCCTTTCCACTGTTTTAAGAAACAACTCTGCCTTATCCTGAGGCAATTTTGATATAAGCTCCGCGTGCCTTCCAATAAAATGTTCCCTGCCGAAGCGATGTGACAAATCGCCTACGATGACACCGATAAGCAATGCATTCAGAAGAAGTGAACTAATGACCATAATCTTCATTTTTTTGCTCATAGTACCTCTCCTTCATAGTATAGAAACTCTTCCAAGTTCGTTTTGTATTGTTCAGCAGAAACATGCCACGACGGATTTGAAAAGCTCATGGCAAATCCAACTATCAAAGCAAAAATGAGCGAAACAAAAACCGCTGTAAATGCCGGTTTAGGCAAACTGAATTCCCGAAGTAACTCTGAAAAAAACCCACCAGGATTGCTCCGCTCTTTTTTCTTAATATGTTGAGTTGCTGAGATAATTCGCCCTGATAGATCTATGCCCGGTTCTTCATATTTTCTCATTTTGAGAACTTTTTCAAAGCATTCCTCATCTGCCAATAATGCCTGAAGCTCAGGAGATCTATCCAGAGCCTTAAGCCCTGCTTCTCTTACGCCCTCCGGCCAGTTATAAACATCAGAGCCATATACAAGCATGTTTTGTTTGAAATGTTTAACGTGCATTGTCATATCAAACCTCCATATAGATATCGTTCGACCTTGTCCTTCAATGCCGTTTTGGCACGCATGAGGAGAGATTGCAGTGCTTTCACTTTCACGCCAACGATTTCCGCGGCCTCATTATTGCTTAATCCTTCATAAAAGCAGAGGTTAAGGGCCAATTGCTGCCTTTCCGGCAGTTCACGAATGAATCTCTCCAGTATAGCCTGTTTTTGATGAGCATCTAATAAAGCATCTTGCCCAGGATTTTTGTCTACAAACTCTTCCATACCTTCGGGCAGGTCTGATGGCTTTTTCTTTTTGTTGTGATCAAAACATTGGTTTATGATCACCTTATAAAACCAGGTTGTGAATTTGGCTCGTTTGTTGGGATCCCAAAGTTTTGGTCTGCCCCATAATTTTAAAAACGCTTCCTGTACAATGTCCTCTGCATCGTCCTTATTAGAAACAAGGCGATAGGTAATCCTGTAAAATCGATTAGAGTGACGACATACAAGTGCTGCAAACGCTTCATGGCTTCCCTTCTGTATCTGGCAGATCAGAGACACGTCATCCAGATGTGAGAGTTTTATATCTATGTTCACTGTTATATGTCTGCCGCCATGACTGGGTTTATAAGCAATATTGCTCTTACAGGTATACGCAGGTTACACTTCACGCTGGCATTTTATTTGATCTATCGATATCTGCGTCCTATCAAACGAGAAGTATAGCATAGTTTACGTGGAAGCAGTTGGGCCAGGATTTTGCGCTCGTCAGCTGTAAACTGTTTTGCAAGCTTCACAATGGCTCCCTCCATTGTTACATGTATCTTGCTCTTGAGCGTTTCCATGCTGTTTGTCTTTTTAAGGAAGAGATCCTCATCAAACTGATCCGCCACAAGTATTTCTTTGGTGTCTTTACGAAGCTGTTTGATCTGGGTATGCATTGCAGATGTCTTGTCACTAGCCTCTCTCATACTCTGATGAAAAAGAATCTCTTTGTCTGCGGGTAGCTGAGCCAGCAATTCCTGCCGTGAGTATTTGTCGCCGGATCTCAAACGTCGGCATCCATCAAAGGCGTGAGCCGTAGACCACGCAAACAGCGTAATAACCAGCGCTGCTATAACCATTCTTTTTTTCATGATTGTTTCCTCCTATAGGTCTTTTTTTGAATATTTTCAACTGAGTTAAGTATGCTTTATAAATTAATACGAACGAAGGTTGAAAAGTCTTCGCTTTTTTCTTTAGCAATAGTTTTGACTAAACCGTATTTCTTTAGATATTGTGAAACAGTTAAAGGAATAGAGAAAAACCAGGGGCAAGAAATTTTATAGAGCTAAATGGCAATTTAAATAAGGAAAGGTAGAATATTTTAATTTTGCTGTAATATCAGCATATCCTTGGCAGTTGTTCGTGTGTAAGCATATCAACTATCCTGGTTCCTCCGATACGGGTTTGCATGAAGACCTTTCGTGGATAATCAGAAACAACCTCACCAATTATACAGGCATCTTTTCCGAACTTATCTTCCCTTACCGCCGCAAGAACTTTTTCTGCATGGTCAGGCGGCACAAAGGCAAGAAGCTTTCCTTCATTCGCAATATAAACAGGATCAAAACCCAGAATTTCACAGATTGCGGCGACCTCATTCTTAACAGGTATTTTTTCTTCGAATATTTTTATTCCAACTTCTGATTTTAAAGCAATTTCATTCAGAGCCGTACCCACTCCACCACGAGTTGGGTCTCTCAGGACATGGATATCATGGCATACAGAAAGCATGTTTTTAACCATATGATTTAATGGGGCTGTATCGCTTACAACAGATGAGTCAAAGGTCATTCCTTGTCTTTGTGTTAAAACTGTAATGCCGTGATCGGCAATGCTGCCGCTGAGAATGATTTTATCTCCAGGCTGCGCTCTGTGGCTGGCGATATCCACATTTTTCGGTATTATACCTATTCCTGATGTGTTAATAAAGATCTTGTCAGCCGCACCCTTGGGAACCACTTTGGTATCTCCGGTAACAACTTTTACTCCTGCCTTTTCTGCAGCAATACTCATTTCTTGAAGAATTGTCTTTAGATCTGCTAAGGGAAAGCCTTCTTCAATAATCAGTCCTGCGCTGAGAAAAAGCGGAGTAGCGCCGCACATGGCAATATCGTTGACTGTACCGTTTATTGAAAGAGTTCCTATGTTGCCTCCCGGGAAAAATATCGGGTCAACCACATAGGTGTCGGTTGAAAAGGCTAAGCGCTTTTTTCCAATATCAAATATAGCTCCATCATTAAGCTGGGAAAGTATTGGATTGTCAAATAAAGGCAGCATGATGTCAGTAATCAGGCTGTGCGATATTTTCCCTCCGCTTCCATGATCCAGAAGAATTTTATCTTCTTTCATAAATCACCTTAGATTATGTTTCATTGACTGTATCGGATATTTTAAGCAGGTGCTGTGTTAATAAGAAAAAAACTGGGAAAGGCCCACTCACAATTCAATGGATGATACGAAAGTGGTTTTGCGCAGGTTCAATTCCTGCGCGACCTGGGTGGCCATTTCCTCGATGGATTTCCCGGCCGAAGAGATGACTGGAATATGATATTTCTGGAATGTCTGTTCGGCACGCTTAATTTCATCCCTGCAGGTGGCAAGGCAGGCATAGTTACTGCCTGGATAACGCTTTTCCCGAACATTGTGCAGAAACTCCGGGGTAGTGGTTAGGCCTGCTGCGCGTTTCAGGTTGCGGACTATGCCATCCGGCAAATAGTATTTGGAAAGGAACTTATCGGTAAGGGGGAAATTGGCTGTTTTCATGCCCATCTGGGAAGCCATATAGACCGATATAGGCGTTTTGCCGGCTCTGGAAACTCCGAGAATAATGGCGTCTGCCATGTCATACTCCGAGATCTTGGTGCCGTCGTCGTGTTCCATGCAGTAGTGGATTGCCTCCACCCGCCTGTCTATGTCCATGCCGGTTACCTTGCGGCTGGCCCCGGGAATCCTCAGCGCCTTGGCATCGAGGCAGTTTTCCAGTCTTTCCAGGAAAAAGGCATAAGCGTCGAAGAATTCCACTTCAGGGACATTGAAGACAGCGATGGTTTCCGCATTTATGATGGTACTGAATATGAACGGCCTGCGTCCAACGGAACGCTTCAGAATATAGCCCATAATTTTTTTGGCGGTTGCCACCGTCGTGATAAAAGGGAATTTTTCCTCATTGAAATTGATTTCGGGAAACTGGCAGATAAGGGCCTTGCCGAGGTTATTGGCCAGAATGCCGGTTCCGTCCGAAATGTAGTATATGTCTTTGGATGTCTTCATATCTTTTCCTTAAAATTTTTCCCCAAAAAACTACCACAAACAGCAAGGGAGGCGCAAGGCATAATTAGAGGCATAATTGGAGAACACAGAAATATTCTCCGCCCAAAGGGTTAATCGAGTTTATTTTGGCTTTTAAGCTTCCCCTATGGCATTCCCTGATTTTTCGGGGTTTAGCAGGGATTTGGCTCATTTGCTATTGTTCATAAACAACTTTTGGAAGGATAAATAAATCATATTCGTCTTCTACTTTAATGCACTCTTTGTGGCAAGTTTCCAGAACTTCATCAATTGAAAGATTCTTCGGAATACTTATTTCAAAAGTAAAATCTTCGTCCTCATAATTAGCGATAGGACTTATCTTTATTCCTGAATAGATATGATGAAGGACATCCACGAATTTCGCGACAGCCTCTGCCAGCGCCTTTTCAACCTGCATAGAAATCCCATACGTTTAATTAGTCAAGATCCGATACTTTCGCAACCTGCCTGTATTCAACGCCTTCAAATTCATCAAAATGTGCATTGCCGCATTTTATTTTTCTTTTTTCGCTTGTTTTTAATTCCTGATTTGCAGACTTGGTTTCAGCCACAAAATAGACTGTTTTCTCGTTTTTCTTTATTAAAGCCCAGTCGGGATTATAATTTCCTATAGGTGTTTTAATTTTAAACCAGTACGGAAGTTTGAAGTAAAAATCTATATCTTCACGTGTTTCACAGTCCTTTGCAAATTGATATTCAACGCCGGAGTCAAGCGGCACCATATTGCTGTAAATTGTTTTTTCTTTTTTGGAAATAACAAATGTCAACTCATTAACATGTATTTCATAATCCTCAAAAAGCCGCATTTCATATTCAACATCTCCTATTTTCTCATACTTTATGCCTTCAACTATCAAATCATTCAAAACTTCTTTTATTTCTGCGACTGCGTTATCAAGAAACAATTGCGGATTAATGATAACATCATCAAGCCGGTCGGATTCGATAAGAATTTGCAGGATGGTTGACCGTGTTAAACCGATTTTGCTTTGCATATAGGCCAGTATGTCGGGAATCCGGAATGCCTTGTCCCAGAGAGTTGAATAGCTTGAAATAACATCACCGTTAATTCCTCTTTCATCAAATTTTACAGATGTTTTTGTGGATTTTATAACAGGCCTTTTTATTTCAGGCATGTATCTGAGAGCCTTTGATGCTTTTTCAATAAGCTCTTCGGTTTCATACATGACTTTGTATTTTGTGTGATGCTTTATTTTATCCCAGAGGCTTTTAAAATTTTCATCAAGCTCAAAACCCTTGCGGTATTTTACCTCTTTTCTTTTTTTCCTGTTTTTTATTCTCCCCTTAAATGAAACACCACACTCATCCTCTATCTCATTCTGAAGCTGTTTTGCAAAGTCTTCATAACTTTCATTCGCAATAACAGTAAGCTTGTTTATTACAGGGTCATGAATTCTATAACCGGACTGATCAACCGATAGCCTTAGTCCTCTTCCGATTTCCTGTCTTTTTTTTAATTCAGATCTGGTTTCATTCAATGTGCAGATCTGAAAAACATTCGGGTTGTCCCATCCTTCACGTAAAGCAGAATGGCTGAAAATAAACCTTAAAGGTTCTTCCGTACTAAGCAGTCGTTCTTTATCTCTCATTATCAGTTTGAATGTATCAATATCCGATTTTGCTTTTGCGGTTTTTTGAGTATCCTTAAATTTTCCTTTTTTATCCTGCGAAAAATAACCGTTGTGAATCTCGCCAACAGAAAATGGTATCAAGCCCTTATATGCAGTCTTGGAACTGATATCCCTGAAAGACTCTTCAAACCATTTTGCGAACTTACCATTTACCTGGTTTCCGGCCTCATCATACTGCCTGTAGTTTGCAACTCTGTCGATGAAGAACAGAGAAAGAACTTTAATCCCTTTATCCTTATATTTCTTCTCCTTGATTAAATGTTCTTTTACAGTTTTTTCAATCTGGAATTTCATTAATTCATCAGTCATGCCGCCCTGAGAGTCGCCTACAAAAAGGTCCTCGCCATTGGACAGGGAAATATATCCCGATTCAACATCTATGCCGTTGATTATATAGCCTTGTTTATAAATATCCCTGTTTTTGGAAAGTTTGTACAAGTCGTCTCCTACTTTTGCAGTAACGGTTTTTCTTGCCACGCCATCCTTTTGGTTTATATCGATCGTAAGCGTGGCTGATGTTCGTGTTTTTGTAGCAGATACCTTTTCAAGTCTGATAAAAGCGTCATTAAAATCATTTTCAGTTACTATAGAATCAACTTCAATCTGTTTAACTAGTCCAAGATCGTATGCTTTTACAGGGTCAAGGTTGTATACTAAATTATATCGATTGGTGTGGGTGGCAGAATAACGGAGGGTGCAGGAATAGTTAAGATTCTCAATAGCCTTTTTCCTGATTTCTGTTTCCATGTTTTGCGGTTCGTCAACAATTACAATTGGACTGGCGCTTTGTATGAACTCAATAGGCTTTTTGCCTGTAAGTTTGTCATTTGGCCTGTTGATAACATTTTCATCCTTGGCAAATGAATCGATATTAATAACCAGGATCTGAACCGCATTGCTTGAAGCAAACCCCCTGAGACCGGAAACCTTTCTGGAATCATATACATCAAAATTTACAGGAATTCTGTCATACAGGTTCTGAAAATGATCAAAAGTAATCTCAAGATTTTTTAACACGCCTTCACGGATGGCAATACTTGGAACTACTATTACAAATTTCTTAAAACCGTATTTTTTATTCAGCTCATAAATAGTTCTGATATAGATATAGGTTTTTCCAGTGCCGGTCTCCATCTCAACGGAAAAATGCATTCCATCAAGTTCTTCGGATATATTTTTGAAGCCGTTTCTTTTCTGAACCTCCTGCAGATTGCTCAGAATCTGTTCTTCTGAAAGAACAATCCTGTTACCAACTCCATTTTCATTAAAAAGCTGGCCGTTTTCCGATATTGAAAAGCCAAAGTCCCCCTGGTTTAAAGGCTGGCCTTCAAAGATGTCTATTATGGATTTTACAGCGTCAATCTGGTACTGGTGGTTGGGGTCGAAATGGAGTTTCATCGTTTTTCTTCAGGTCTTGGTATTTTCACTATAAACTGTTCACCTTCTGTATCATTTGTAAATTCAATATCCGGCTGTTCGTCTAACGATCGTCTTATGCCGGATCCAAGGCCACTGAAAGGCATTGTTTGCTGACTGAAGGCAACTAATTGATTATTTCTAATTACGGGATTTCCATATTTTATGTCCTCAACGGTAAGATTGTTTGGCAACTTCCCGGGACTAATCATTTCTATTCTATTATCAAATATTATTAATCTTATAGGTGCATTTTTTAAATAGTCCCTGTGAACAAGAGCGTTTATTAACAGTTCTTCGAGAGCAATTTTTGAAATTTCAAGAATTCCAGGGCGGTTAAAACTTTGTCCTTGTTGAGAATGTCTTAGGTTATTTAAGAAAAAGTCCATTCCCTTTTTAAATAAATCAGGAACCGTACCGATTAGGTCATTTGGTTTGCTTCTATAATCTTTTCCTGAAATTTTATTTCCGAAAAAAGACACTGTTTTTATACAGAAGGCAGGTTTAAAGCTTTGCGGAGCTTTGCCAAAAAATAATAATCCAGCCAATGTCAGCTTATCATTTCTTAATACCTTTTTTGCTTTTAAAGCCTGTTCAAAACTCAAACCCTTTTCTATTATTGATCTACCAAACTCTTTTTGAAAAAAATCCCTGAACTTATCTTCATCTATATCAGTTATTGAGGTGTCAAAAACTTCCATTTCATCAGCCAATAAATGACTCCCTCCCTGATAAAGACGAATCATTTCCGCATTGTCGGTAACCCTTCTTTTATCAGGGCCATGTTTAACGAATACATAACCATTTTTGTCTTTATACGGTTTATTAATTCCCTCATCCACATAAACAACCAAAACCTTTTTTCCACCGTTGTTGTCAATTGATACGACTTCCGTAGTTATATAAATACCAGGAATAATATTGCCTGTAGCAATATTACTTATGCTGTTGCTATATTGTTGGATATCCTCATATGTAAGCCCAACAATGTCACCGGTTTTATCTTTCACTCCAAAAAGAATCATGCCGCCCATAGAATTTGACATGGCTATCATTTCACCGGCAATTGAATCAGGATGCGACATTTTTTCTTTAAACTGTACCTTGCTTGTTTCACCGGTATTAATAATATCAAGAAGTTCAATGGCATTCATTTTTTGATACTCCATAATTCATATATGTTTTTACGGCGGTTGAAAGCTTCTTCTCCGCCTTCCATTATTGTAACAATTTGTTTTTGTGTATCATAATTGTCAATTGTCCCATTATGAACTTCAATTTTTGATTCCGAATATTTGCATGAGAGTATCTTTTCGCTGTCGCCAAGAACCGGAATATTTGCATTATGAGTTGCAAAAACGAACTGCATATTGCCTTTCAAAGATTTTATTGCCTTTATAACATCTTCATAAATCGTCTGGTTATCCAAATCATCTTCCGGCTGATCAATTATCAACACATTAGTTTCCTTTTGAGCAAGAAGGAATAGTATCAGCGCTGTTGCTCTTTGTCCGAGAGAATGATCTTTTAACGGTTTGTCATTATAGTTAATTGTAAACTTGTCTTCCACACGGAATGAAATTAAATTAAAAATATTGTCTTCAAACCGCTTTTTAAATTCAGCTAATAAATTTTCACTTATATTTAGATTTGAATTCAGATTTTTCATATCCCTG
>VMSQ01000271.1 GCA_013792055.1 Desulfobacteraceae bacterium | reverse complement strand
GAACGTACCGAATGTCCACCGCCATGAAGTTGCAGCTTTTTGCCTAACATGAAATAGAGTATGGCCCGGGGAATAATGCGGTAAAGCTGCTGCCCTGGGCCATAGACATTGGCTGCACGGGTGAACACAACAGGAAAATCATAGGCATCAAAGAATGTCTTCAGACTCATATCAGCGGCAGCGCGGGACACGGCATAGGGAGTGCTCGGATTGTAGTTTGTGTTTTCCTGTACAAGCCCCTCGCAACTGCCGTAAACCTCGGGAGTAGAAATATGAACATACTTTTTCAGGAAATTAAATAGCCGTAACTGGTCATGCAATTTCACCATAGCCACTACATTGGTTTGAAACCAGTGTTCAGGATGTTGCCAGCTCTCGCCCACCATGCTTTGCGCTGCAAAGTTCACCACATAATCCGGTGCAAATGCTTTGACAATTTTTATTATTTCTTCCAAATCGTTATTCAAATCCAACTGATAAAATCGAAAGGTCGGATTCTGTCGGTTCTTGTAAGGAAGGAAAACAGGGTTTGGCTCGGAAGATCGGCTTATGCCTATCACTTCAGCCCCTTCCTCAAGAATATAATCAACAAAATGAGCCCCGGAAAAAGAGTTGCTGCCGATCACCGCTATTTTTTTTCTCATTAGTCTAATTTCTCCTTGTGCTCATTTAGAAACATACATTCAATCACAGAATGAAGTAATGCCTCATGCCCTACTTCCACCAATCCATAAAGATCAACCGGCAAATAAAAAGAAATATCGCTTTTTATATTCCACAGGAAGTTGTCCTCACAAAAGCCGGATAATGTGACAAGTTTCATGTTTTTTTCTTTAGCCAGCCTTGCGCATGAGAGAATATTTTCTGAATTTCCTGAACTTGAGATGGCGATCAGCATATCTCCATTGCGCACAAGAGTGCGAAGGGGCTTTTCATAAACCTTTGAGTAACCAAAATCGTTGGTCATGCATGTTATCAATGAAGCATCATTCAGATACATTGAGCGAATACCCAATTTATTCAATGCATCTTGAGAGAGATGTGAGCAGATAGCAGCGCTTCCACCATTGCCTACCCACCAGAGAGCAGCGTCCTTTGCCCTTGTTTCATTCAGTATTTGCTCTAAAGCTAAAAAAGCTTGATCTAATGCAACAGGTTGATCGCATAATTTACATTTAACGATTTTGAGAACTCCACTTAATTTTTCAAGCCATTGCATGGGATGATGTGATTTGATACTCATATATTCTGATTCCTATCGTATTATGTGCAAGCACACATAGCCAGGCTCTTTACCCCATGTTCCTCAAAAATCTTTTTTGAGGAAAAACCAGGAGAGACTTTCGAAAAATAAAGAATAATCCCTTCTCGTATAGATCCTTGTTCTTGTAAATGTTGAAGAATTTTTTTTAGATCTAAATCAGATTTTTTAACATTTAAGATCAATTTTTTTTCTTTGAGGCAATACTCCTTTGGTAATAAATGCAAACATTCATCGTCCACGTCAATGACTTTTGCCTCAAATTGATCTGCAAGAGATAAAAGGACTTTCCTTGAAGAATCTATGTTTTTTTTACAAATTTTCT
This sequence comes from Desulfobacteraceae bacterium, assembly GCA_013792055.1. Lineage (GTDB taxonomy): Bacteria > Desulfobacterota > Desulfobacteria > Desulfobacterales > ETH-SRB1 > B13-G4. The sequence goes on along the minus strand of VMSQ01000271.1, from coordinate 3,342 downwards.
CCCAGGGGTCATTATGTTGCGAAATGAATACTTGGCCTGGAAATTCAATCTGGGCATCCAAAAGGCTTTTCAATGACCCAATATCACGATGATAAAAATCATTATGATATGTATAAATTCGACATAGATAGTGAGGAAGAACCTCAGTGCTAAAATCAATGACAGTTTTGTTCAATCCGGCAAGAAAATTGATAACTTGCGGTTCCACAATATAAACGGCTGCATTCGCTAAATTCCCAGGAGGGTCAGATACCTTTTCGTGAAAAGCTTGTACGACACCATGCGCATCCACTTCAACAATCCCACATGTTTCCGGGGTCAGCGTTGTAAAGGTCATCATGGTAATTTCAGTGTTAAGTGGACGTGTCATGTGAGTTTGGATAAATTCTTCAAGATTTACAAGACTCAAATTATCCGCATGAATTAACATGACCGGCTCATCATTGACAAAGTCTTGATTTCGCAGAGGTGTCCCACCAGTTCCAAGAAGCTCTTCTTCATAGACGGTCATAACATTGTCGGCAAACTCGCTATTCTGAACCCATTCCTGCACAATATCCGCATAGTAGTGCAGATTGATTAATATAGGGCCTATTCCGGCCTCAGACAAGGGTTTCACCCAATACTCAAGAAGGGGTCTGCCGTTTATCGGCATAAGACATTTTGGCAGGAAGTTAGTAAGCGGTCGCAAACGTGTGCCCAAGCCTGCTGCAAGGAGTATGGCTTTTATGTTCGAATTCTCCCAGAATTTTTTACCTCATCAATGAGGCAATATATTTCTTTGTACTGGTCTTATCTATGGATTTTTTATTTCCAACAATCTCTACAGCCAATGACCCCACGACATTACCGATGAATCCGAGGATCTCATCGGGCACATCTTTGGCTGCTGCAAGGGAAGTCACTGCAAAAAAGGCGTCGCCAGCGCCAATGCGATCAACAATCTTATGTGCAAACGAGGGAATCTCGACAAACTCACCCCGGCTGTTCCATACTAAGGCGCCTTTTCGTCCCCGTGTAACTACCATACGCTTGCTTTCAAGCTTTTTTGCAATGTCCTTTATCATGGGGCGCAGGTCGCCATCGAGGGTGCGTTTCTCGAGACGAATCTCATGTTCAGCAATGCAGACATAATCAGCCCGAGGGTAACGAGATACAGTATGAAATCCCCGATTACCAGCATTCGCCTGTGTATTGATCGCCAGAAAAGGCGCATTTTCAGCTAATATGTGAACTGCCTCAAGGCTAATGGCGCCATGACCAAAATCAGCAGCAATAACAAGATCATAGTTAGATATCTGATCTTTTAAATATTCACACAAATGATTATTTTTTTCTTTTGTGCATCCCGAATTATCCATCACATATACTTCAAAGAGTTTGTTGAGAGAATATCCATCTATAAATCGCCTTTTAATAAGCGTTGGGGCGCCATCTTGTTTAATAAAATAAGGATTAATATTGCTTTGAAGCTGAGAGCGTATGAAATGCTCATAACTGTCTTTTTCACCTAATACAGTTACAAGATGAACATTTTTCACAAAATTGGCCACATGATTTGCAACAGCCAAAACGCCGCCTGCGAACATGTCATGAGATTGATATTTCAAAGCTAAAACAGGATCTTTTGACGACTTGCCAATAGCTTCACAATACTGGTACTCGTCAAGAATAGTGTCGCCTATAACAAGAACATTCATATTTTCAAATTGATCAATAATATGATCAATTTCCTTCTGGCTGTGGCGTTGCCAAAACAAGGTTAAATATTCATGTATTTCATCAGGAATATTAGAAAAATAGCGATTAATCAGACTTGTGGAACTGAACGCAATTTCCTCGGTAAAGGCTATTGTTGCACCGATTTCCTGTAGCGCTTTCATTTGATTTGTTATTTCATTGGCTGCTTCAGATAATGGATTTTTATATTCAGAACCTCTAACAAAAATATTTGGTTTTAAAATACGCAAGACATCATCAACGGTTGATGAGGGATTTATGGTCACATAATCTACACAATTCAACGAAGCAATAGCTTCTGCACGGTATGCCTCAGTGAACACCGGACGTCCTGGCCCTCTGTTGGCAAATCGATCTTGGGTTAGTGTAACGACCAAAATATCGCCCAAGCGTTTTGCCTGTTCAAGGTGACGAATATGACCTATGTGCAAAATATCGAATAAACCATCACTCTGAACAATTATCTTGTTTTCTTTGCGATGTGCAGAAAGGATTTTTGCAAGATTGTTAATATCTTTAATTTTTTTTCTATTGCTCAAATTTTCCTCACAAGAGTAGAAGAACTACGGGACGTTCTCAACTGTTGAACCGCTTCAGTACGATCTTTTGAACCGTGGGTAAGGGGGGACATCCTATAATCCTTCTGTCAAGCACAAAGTATGCATTTTCAATAAACTAATAAGAATCGGTGCCAAAGCTTGAATTGTGAATTAAAATCATTTGTTAGACCCCAGTACGATGGTTCCCACCTACGGGACAGGATTAACCCTCCAGGCGGGCAAGCTGGATTTTACAGGATTAATCTTGTCTGAATTTATTTGGTCAAAAGAAGCAAGAAAAAGTTAAACGCGTGAAAGGCAAAAAATGTTCTGGTCTCAACTCGAATGATCATATCCAGTTTTCACATTTGAGTCCTGGAATTCTCGAAAATTCTTTGATGTTGTTTGAAATAATTGTTAGATCCAAACCCAACGCATGAGCGGCGATTAGCGTATCAAGCGGGCCGATTGTTTTACTTTTGGATTCCAGCAATACCCTTATTTCCCCATAGCATGTAACCAATCTTTTGCCATGAAAAGGAAGAATCGTTAGCGGCAGCAGGAACTCATCGAGGGCATTTTGATTTGTATCTTTATTCTTGCTTTTCTCAACTCCATACTGCAACTCTGCGTGTGTTATTGAAGAAATCCCAAATTCAGAAACGGGATATTGTTCAAATTTTCTCAATACCTTTTCTGGCTTTTCATTTATGATATATATGCAAATATTTGTGTCCAGAAGGTATTTCATTTGAACATTGGCTCTCGTTTTTGATTTTCTACGGGTTGATTTCGCTCGATTTTAAAATCTTTCGCGAAATGTTTCAGACTGTCAAAAAGAGTATTCCATGACTTTTCTTTAGGTAACAAGATAATTACATCGCCTTGTTTTTTGATATACACTTCGTCGCCTGGCATTCTGAATTCCTTTGGCAATCTGACGGCTTGGCTTCGCCCGTTCTTAAACAATTTTGCTGTTTTCATTGTTACCCTCCATTATTAATATATATTTTTAGTATATATCAATGGTATTGTTTGTCAAGCAGAAACCAGTAGTAGCGGT
>VMSQ01000172.1 GCA_013792055.1 Desulfobacteraceae bacterium | reverse complement strand
TTTGTTCTGGTGCATCGGCTTTTTGTTTCTTTTTGGTTTTTCCTTTTGCGTGCAGGCCGGCTTTCACTTCCTGTTCGTGGATTTCGTGGTTTAGTTTCAAGAGGCGCTTTAGGACTTCTTTTCTGGCATCTGGTTAAATTGGCCGTAGGGAATATATAACCCCCAAACCAAAGGACGCTGGCTACCATTCATTTAATAGAATTTTTCTTTTCTCATCAGCATTGAGAACATTCGAACATGAATCCCAGTCTATTTCGGTTATCTGGTTGTATCTTTCATCAAAGGGGTGTTTCGGTTTAAGCGAGGCTATCAACTTCTTTGCATTTTCTATTTCGCCATTGGCGACATCTATCCAAACATCCTCTAATACGTCTGGAATTTGTCCAAAGAGATCATAAATATCCTCTAAACGATCTGATAGTAACTCGTGAACGCGATCTTCAACAGAGCCGCGATATCTCATGTTATAAACATACACTTCATCACGTATCTGGCCTATTCGTTGAATACGCCCTTTTCTCTGCTCAAGACGAGTTGGATTCCAAGGCAAGTCAAGATTAATAAGAGTCCCTAACCTCTGGAGGTTCAATCCTTCGCTGGCTGCATCTGTTCCAAGCAGGAGGCGCAACTGCCCTTGTCGAACTTTTTCTTTCAGATCATCCCTTGACACTCTTTTATACTCACCGGACAGGATAATACCGGAATTATTACCTCCCGCATAAATGCCAATCGGTTCATCAGGGAAATCACCGGAAAGCTGGTTTGCCAGCCACCAGATAGAGTCAAAGTATTGTGAGAACACAATGCATCCGAATTCAAGCCAGTTCCTGTCAACTATATATTCTACAACCTTCTGATATTTTGGATCGCGTTCCTGATTGCTCTCAAGCGCTTTAATACAACGTTCTAATTGTGATCGTTCGCCTTCGGTCAGTTTTTTCATGTCGCTCATTCCTGTTGAAACAATCTGCTGATCATCATTTTCTTCAAAGAGCGATGGATCTATAATACGGGATTGATTTCCCCATTCATGCAACATTTTTTCTGTTGTCTGTTGTCCGGCATATATAGTGCTGCCTATTCTTCTTAATAAAAGTGTTTTTAGGAAACCAGCCCCTTTTACTCTTTGTCCGAGAAGAGAACAAAACTTTTCAGCGGCTTTATAGGCGTCCTGAAGGTATGGTGGCAAAAGCAGCGAATCAATGCTGTCTTCGCCAAACAACTTTACTTTAACCGGTTTGAGATAGGGTTCTCCTGTTGATGGATCAATGGTCTGCTCAAGGAAATCCCGTGTTCTTCTTACAATATGTCGAATAAACGGATTATGTTCTCGTCCAAATCCCGGAATTACACTTCTTAGACGTGTAATTTCAGTGGGTCTCAAAAAATCAAGGCTGTCGCCATCAGCAACAAAGTCTTTGCCCTTCAGCCCTAAATTTCTTCTAAGGTTCCTGAAAACAATGCCTTCGACTTCCGGAGGCATGGGGTTTCTGATCCATCGCCAGGCTTCTCCGAGTTCATCGGGCATTTCGGAATCTCCTATGACAACGGGTATTGCTTTATGCGGTTTTTGCCATTCCGACCATTGAGTGCCTAATACCTGATCATTGCCCTCCGCAAGAATTTTTAAAAGATCCCATGCTTCAATCGGGTGGAGCTGAACAGGTGTTGCAGTGGCCAGAAGCATGCTTTTTGTCCTCGGACCCATTTCCCATAAAAAGCGCATAAGATTGTTCGGATCAGCCCGTTCAAAAACGCTTTGATCACTTATTTTCCTGCGCCTTGCCCGGTGTGCTTCATCAATGACAATGCATTCAAATTTCATAGATTTCAGGTATTCTATAATTTCAGAACCGGATGTTATAAGTCCCTGGGATATAATACCGATCTTGCGCGGACATTTTTTTATGGATTCAATTCCTCTTGAAGGATGGATAATGCCCTGCTCGTCCATCCAGTCTTTTCCATTCCATACTGCAGAAGGTATTCCCAGAAGGTTTCGCAATTCATCCTGCCATTGAATCAAAAGTTGTTTCGGAGCAATTATTAGAACAGGCTTTTCACCATGTAATGCCATTAGCATGGCGCTTAATGCGAGCTGAACAGTTTTCCCCAGCCCGACCTGATCTGCCAGGACAAATCTTGCCCCTTCATTCAGATGAGCGTCATAGGCAAGTTTTATAAAGTATTTCTGATGTGCCCAAAGCCCGTATTCTCTGCGGTAAACAGGTGTTTCGATTACACCGGAAGCGGGGTCGCTTTCAGGATTATCCTTCCAGGAATCTATGGATATTTCGCTTCTATGGGCAAGACGTTTAATATCGCTGATAACAAAATCACTTAAGGAAATGGCCAGTGGGTGAAACCACAAGGCATCAAATTCATCCTGCGCCCACTTTACCGCTTCGATGGAATCATCTTCCCATACTAATTCGTAATTCAGTTTCCAGGCAGAAAGGCTTTCGTTGGTACTTCCCATAAAACAGGTTTGACTTCCGTCATTATATTGGATAATGCCGGCCTTACCATGGATCAGCCCAAAAGCCTTATCAGGAAGAACCCTGATTTCAAGTTTACCGCTTTTGATAAACTGATATAAACGGCTGAAACGATCTTTTGAAGGCTCGCCAAGTTTTTCAGGATTTCCATCACACCATGATCTGCGCAACGCCTGCTGCGCTGCTTTGGCTGTTTTTGCATCTTCAGGCTCAATATCGGAATTACAGACGACACGGACATTACCGCCTATCTCCTCAAGTTTTTCCCCGGCAACCTCCAGCATGGATGAACGAAAGTATCCGGCAATACGGTCGTAGGAAACAGCACCTTTCAATCGTTCATTGATAAAGGATACATCGAGTTTCTGGAGGCGTGATGAAAAACGCCTTATCATGATTCTTTCTCCGGGTTTTCTTCCAGCCACTTTCTGCCTTTGCTGGTAAGTATGTATTTTTGCAAACGGCTTTTAGGTTTATCAGGAATTGTCATCTCAATCCAGCCACCTTTAATGGCCGGTAAAATATAAGCTTTTCTGAAATGATCTGCATTGCGAAATCCAAGTTTTTCCTGCAATATTCGTCTGTTAACCGGTTGCAAACAGAATGGAAGAAGCATTGCGACTTCCATGGTGACTTCCATGGTGACTTCCATGGTGACTTGCGTGGTATCAGGTTCTGATATTGGGAAAAATGTAACCACAACTGATCCAGCCCGTTCCTCCCATTCAGGAATCGGGTTTCCATTGTCTTCACACCAGCTTATAATATTTGTGGTACCGCTACCCCAGCGCTCAATAACACCTGCACGGTAAAATGCATTGGCTATTAAAGGGTTCCAGGGTTTCGACTCATGGGGGCCTTTCAGTTTTTCCGGTGTGATGCCAAAATGAAATTTGTCGGGGTTTATGATTTCCAGCCTGTCATCATACATTGCCAGAGAAACCGCCCCACCCGGTTCAGAATAATCTCTGTGACAAATGGCGTTGGCAAGAGCTTCACGGGTTGCGGAAGGCGGATACCAAGGGTTATCTTCCCTGATCATTTTACCGGGAATAACGCGGCCCGCGATAGGAACATGATCCATCAGGAAGCTTTCGGCCCGTCTCAACAAGGAAAATGCATTTCCATTGTATTGCCTGTTATCACTGAAGTCGGGAAGGCGGGAAGTGCCACGGAATCTTGCCATACGGATTTCACATTGAGGGTAATCCGACCACACATCCTGACCAAATAAAACTACTGCTGTATTTAGAAGTCTGCCGTTCTTGATCAGGCCAAGTCCTTGTAAAATCGATTCAGTATCCGTATGTTTCGTTTTTTTGAGGCGGCCGATCCGGACTGCATTGGCAAGAAGCGTTTGGATTTCTTCTTCATCCAGGTCGGAAACAGTTATGCTTTTGCTTGCGGGCTGGTTTTCCCACCTATTAGTTGGGTGCATTCTTTCAAGCAAACGCCTTTCATAGGTCTCCCTTGCCATAATTTGTGTTACAGCGCCTGTCCGTTCATAGGGTCTGCCGTCGTATGTGTATGGCCCATCACCTTTTTTGACGGCAACCATAACAACAGAGTTCCCGTTTTCCAGTTGAACACTGCTGATTTCAGGAGAAATCGGAGGATCTATCTTTTTAAATTCACGGGCGAGATCTTCCAGGGTTTTGCTGCTGATTTTCTGTCCTGGAATTTCACCGGCATCTGATACACCAAAAAGCACATAACCGCCATGACCATTTAAAAATGCACAGACCGTTTTTGCCGCAGCCGTCCGCTGACCGGTTGTTTTTTTAAACTCAAGGTTTTCACTTTCACCCTGTTTAACAAGCAGGATGAGTTCATCAAGTTTCATTGAAAAAATACCTTCTTGATTGTTTTATAAACGCTTGATTTTTACAGCCTGCCTCCATGGTCGTTTTCTACTGCCCCGGCAAGACGCAAGGCTGCGTCTGCGTCTTTTTCCCAATGGGTCATATGGGGGATATGATTCAATTTCGATAAATATTTCAGTATTGCGATAATCGATTTGCGCTGGTTCCAGTATTCTTTGACCTCAGTATGCAGCCAGTTCAACCCTTCGCGGGCATCTTCCGTGCGAACGGTTTCATGTATGGCGAAAAGCATATTTCTGGTAGGTGACCCGGAAAAACCTGTTCTGCCTAAACCGGATTTTTTAAACTCCGTTCCTGTTTTAAATCTAACTGCATTGGCCTTTGTACCGGCAAACATAAACGTATAATCACGGACGCCAAAGCCCCTGGCCAGTTCCTGATATGCCCCTGATCTTGCCTCCATATGTTTTTCCAGCTCCAGCCCTTTCAAATAGAGCCTTTCCGGCGCTGAAATGTTTTTCCAGTACTGTCGGTCGATTCCTGCGGGCACAAGATGGTCAGATGCAATTTCAACCGCCCGGTCAATGACCTTTTCAAACGCTGTTTTTTCGCCGGACTTCCGCTGTCTGAAAAGCTCATGCAGAATATCCCGGCCTTCAATATCACCATACTGCGTCAATACTCTTAAAGCAGCCGCGTAAGCCGCAAGCTGGTAATCGGTATCCGCAAAATTGGGATCATCCTTATCATCCAGTTCCGTCATGTAATCAAGCTGACGTCGAACCTCGTCTTCGATTTCAGGGTAAATTTCGTCAAGAAAGGCCATTTTGCCTGAAAGACGTTTGCGAAGGATAAGGAGTACTGTCCCCTGAACATAGTTGCCTTTCTTAAGTCCGGATGTGGTTTCTGTGGCAATTGTCCATGCTGCGGTTACTTTCAGGCCTGCTGCCCATAAAACCATGGCAAGGTCTGCCCAGACTGATGAGTCCTGATGGGTAAACTGCACCATCTGTATTCCGTTGTCCGGCATATGGTTTGTAAGATTTTTATAGATTTCAACCATGGCGCGCTTGAAATCTTCGCCTGAACCCTGGACAGCCAAAGCTTTTCTGGTGTCCGTGTACCAGTCGGGAAAGACCTTGGGGATATGTTTTTCATACCAGGCAAGGAAAAATTCGGTCAGCTCATGGTAATTGATTGCGTCAGCGTAAGGTGGGTCTGTAATCCAATAATCACATTTTTCAAATATTTGTCTTGCATCAGCCGCTAATATATTTGAAGCTGAAAGTTTCTTTATTTTTGGGAAGGAAAGAAAATAGGTTCCTTGCATTAAATGCAATCCCTTTCCCGCAAAATTATACAAGGGATTAAACGCTTGGTTGTAAAAACATTGCGCAATTGATTCTCTTGCTGCACCAACTCCCCATCGGCATAATTTACTATCCCAGTCTGCGATTTTTGCTATGCCTAATAAAATCCCTACATTATGTTTTACTGGTTTAAAGCTTTTACAAATAAGACCATGGACTAATAATTGTCTAGGGGTAAATAGATGATGCCAATGGGTCCAACCTCTTGTTCTTATAGGCTCTTCTGTTTTAACCCCGCCTCGTTCAATCTTCCGACTCGGTATATACCCCTTTTCTCGCCACTCTTTATATCTCTCTTGCAGCAGTTCCAATACTTGATTTTCACGTTCTAAATCACCTTCCGTAACAGACAAGTAATGACGTCTTGTTTTTTCAACTAATTCTCCTTGTCTGTTTTCTTCAAAGTATGTCTCCACCCATCGCACACAGTAAAGTCGCTCCTGAAATATATCATTTGGCATTGGAACCAGATCTTCGCGTTTCCACATTCGGACTTTACTTAATAAATTCCCTTTTTCATCCCAACGATCTTGTCGAATAGAAGAAATAGAATGATCGAAACCACAATCGGGGTTCGGACATATCATCCTTCCATCAAAAAGAGTCCCATGCTTTTTTGCCTTAACAATTTGTTCTTGGACAGCATTATTTATAATAACAATATCATAAATATTTTTTTCTTTATTAAAATGTAGTTCAGCAACTACTCTACTAGTAGGACCGATCAATAAGCTTGGAAGCAATGGGGTTTTTTTACCACATGATGGACAAACGACTTCAGTGCAATATAAAAATGCGTCCGCTCGCCAGCCTTTGTCATTGTGTTCAATTTTCCATTTTGTGATCTGTTTATCAGCAGCTTCGTATGCTTTTTTTTGAGCCTCCTGAACCTGTTTCTGTATTTTTTCTCCCCCTCCGATTAGATGGATGGAAGCCCATGTGAGCATGGCCGCAACCGGATTAAGATCGGAGCCGAACGCCTCGCATCCGAGCCGTGCTGCCTCAAATGGAATGGAACCTCCCCCGCAAAAACAGTCGCCGACTTTTGGTGTATGGCCGAATCTTCTTTTCCCAAGTTCTATTACCAGTTCCTGAATGTTTTTTGCATCTGTCCCAAGGTGTGCGTTTATCTTTTGCCACGCTTTTTCATCTGGGCCGTCGATCTGTTCCGGCCGGTCGCAGTATGTAAGCTTTTCATCATATGAAAGCTGATCAAACACTTTGCGAAGAACCTGTTCTTTTTCTTCTGCACTAAGCCCTGTTGACCAGGTATGTTTTAAATTGCCTTCTTTATCAGTTATGAGTTTATTCCATTCTTCTTTTGAAAGGTTGGCCTGAATAACTTTGGCAGGAATGGATTTTGACCGGCGCAGCCACAGGCCGTCGTTATCCATGGTTAGAATCTTTAAAAAAATATCCCGATCTTTTTGGGGGTCATCAGACACAGGCATGAGCATTCCGATAATAGATGCCCTTATCAAAATCAATGGCTTCCGTCCCCACCATTTTCCAAGTCCGGTTAATGTTTGACTTTGAACAGCTTTCCTTTCCTTATAACTCTCCTTTGAAATTCTTGATACCGGAAACTGATCTTCAATAAAAACCCGATCGTTCATAAATATTCCTTATCTGAATATTCCGCTGAAAAGTGACTTCTGAAATTCTTCTCTACGTTTCAGCAGTGCCTGGTCGGAAACTGGATTTTCCGTTAAAGCAAATCGAATCGCTTTTCTCCACCCTTTGTTGCGATCATTAAGCGCATGACCGGTGGAGGCATTGGTCATGGTATAAAGCCACCACCGTTCTTCAGGGGCAAGTCCAAGCCAGTTGCGGACAGCCGTACTGATCAGCACAGGGTCGCATTCTTCAATAGCCCAGGCAAGCAGTACAAGTTCCTTGCCAAGAGTTCGTTCCAGGTGGATCTGACCTTTCTTTTTCCATTTGCCGGGTTCAATGCCATAAGTCCGAAGGCGGCGGTTGAATTCCGCCTTTGTTTCTTCGGCAATATCGTCCCACATGAAGCGTTTCAGGATCACTTTAATATGGGCATTTTCATTACTTAACGATGTATAGATTTCTTTGCCTTTTTCGGGTTTTTGCCACTCAAAATGCTCGGAAATCATAACCTCAGCGTTTTTTGCCCGGGAGTCCGGAATTGTAACCAGAAAATAATGGTCCGTGAGATCAGGATTATAACCAAACCCCAGTATATTCTGTTTTTTTTTCGTCATAATTGATCCTCTCGTAAAAAGTCGTCACTCCGGTGAAAACCGGAGTCCATAGAAGTTGCAACTATCTGAAAATACTGGATTCCGGCTTTCGCCGGAATGACAAAAAAAATACGTTTTTTGACTTTTTACGAGTTTGTCATAATTGATTTGTTTACTTATTGGCTGACTTCCCCGGGAGACAGACTGCTTCTATCATCGGCAATCCAGTCAAGCAGAAGCTGAGCTTTGTCAAATTCCAGCCATTCGATGTTTAAAAAAATCTGGCTGCCAGACATAACTGTCTGGAGTTGCTTAACAATATTTTCAAATTGTTCTCCGGAAAGCGCGAAACTACCTGCGGCTGTATAACTGATATCCTGATCCTTTTTATTGGATTGGATATCTATTGTGACACCATATGCTTTACCTTCAAATTTTTTAAGCCTTTCCATAAACGCATAGGCATCTCTTGTTGTCAGATTGGTATGTCTTCGCTTCCATATAGCCTTTTTTGATGGATCCAGCTTAACAGTCTTCTCTCTGTAATCATTAACATTTATCTTTTCTTGAGCAGACGACACACCATTACGCTGAGCAATAGCAAGCACAAATGGGCTTGTTTCAGGAGCTGGAAACGGTGCATCATAGGCAGCGCCCATTGTTTTAGGGTCTGATCCGTCTGTTGTGTATCGGACATCAGCGTTAGGGTTGGCCTTAAGTTCAACCATCCAGTCGCTGCCTTGCTGAAATACACGATGCTTGAGGGTAATTGTGTTTGTCCACAATACTGAATTGCCTTTTTCATGTTTGCCAATTGAATCAATACATAAGAATTTGCATTTGAGTTCACTGATTTTAAAATTATTGAATGAATCAAGCTTCATTGACGATGTTGTGGGTTCTGCTTCGCCTGTCTCGTAATATACAATATTTCCTTGCACAGGAGTGATTTTAAGTGTGGCTTCACCTGTGTCATCGTTTCTTGATATCTTCTGTACCCTTACCACAGTTTTTGGCGGAGGGAATGGGCCTTTGTTAATAACGCCCCCTTCATCCCTCCATATGTCCTGGCTTATAGATGTCTCTTTAAGTTTATCCAATGCGTCCTGTCGATGGAACTGCCAGGTAGTGAGGGTGGCGGCCCGCCGTTTTATCTCTGACCACTGAGATCTTTGCTGCCCGCCAAAAAGACGTGCCTCACACTTTTTTCTGAAAGTGTCTCCAGTGATTTCGTTAGTGAATTTCTGAACCTTTTCAAGTGTATCACGAATGAGTTTTTCGCCATCAAACTGATTATCACTGAACTGAATTCTACAATCAGTTGTGCGAAATCCATTTGTTGACGGATATACCAGTGTTGTAAAAGCCTCCTGGATAGCGCTTCGCAAACTAAGAATGATTTTATCACGGCTTGTTTGAGCCTGGATGCGCTGCGGGTCTTTATCAGAAAGCCTCTCAGCGTCAAATTCATCAATAATGGACTGTATTGCCCGATATTGAGCGGCCTGGTCCACAACACGGTCCAGGATGTTTTCATGATTTCCGGTTAGAAAAACAATTCTGTTTTTGTATTCAATATCATTTGCAAATTTATCCCAGTCCTTACTCAACTTTGTTGCGCCTGCTATGTTGCCGGTTGGTTCTGTTATAATGAGGCTGACTCTATTCGCATCAATATCGACCTCATCAATAGCAGGAATAATTTCAATCTTCTGATAACAGTCTTTTAGTTCAGGTGAAAACAAAGACCATAGATATCCCCTCAGCTCTTTTAGACAGGATTGCCGGTTGTAGGACATAGCCATTGAGTGCAGTTTGGCTGCCAGATTCTGGGTATTTTTATAAAAGAGCCTTCCATCCGAACTGGTGTGCAGATACCATGCCTGTGTGGGAAGATAATCAACAATATCCTTTTTTATTTTAGAGATGTCACGGCCCGGCGCACAGAGATATCCCATAATATCAGATTCCCGAAGGCCATGGGTAGCGCCGGGAATATTGGCAAGGGATGCTACAAGAATAAGCTTTGATACATCCTGGGCGTCTGTACCGGAGCCAAGTCTTTGATCAAGTTCCTCTGCAACCGAATGGCTCTCTTTGGCAATATCGTGAGTTATTGCCTCGCTTAAAGTCGGGTTAATGGTTTTTATTTCCGAAAAGACCTCTTCATTGTTTAAATCCAGATCATACGGATGAACAAGCATGGTTTCATCCGCTCGTCCGGTTTCATAAATGCTGGATACAATAATGCGCATTAGCCGGATCAGCCCTCTTGTCTGCTGAAACCCCGGGTTCTCTTTGAATCTTGCATAAAGGTCACGTATTACAAAATGGAAAGGATAGGACTCAATAATCTGCGCCGCATAAGAATCCGGAGACGCGTTGGTTACATCCATCTCTTTTGCATTTTTAACAGCCGAGGCATATTTATTGGCAACCTTTTTTATTGTAGCTTCATCTGGTAGCGCCTCGAATAATCTGGTTCTCAAAATATGGTACAGTTCATCACCGTGAGTATTAACCGGTTCTATTCTGAGCGCTGAACGGTTCGTCTCTTTCTGGAAATTTTCAAGTGCTTTGTTTATCTGCGCGCTTCCGCCTGTATAAGATGCCGTAAGATCGGATATAATGACACATACATTGGAGAGGTCTGATTTATTAACTGCAACAAGAAGATTGGAAAGGGCAGTTGTCGTTACAACCGCAAGATCGCTGTTGCCAATCTCCCTGGATTTGGCATACTCCATATAAGGAGGCAGTTCATCCAGCATGATTATCGTTGGTTCATCCTTTAACAGGTTTATCCACGCAGTTACACCAGGAGCTTGGAGCGGGGAATAATAATTGTTGAACAGCTCTTTTTTACCCAACTGCTCGGCAATAGATCCCCATATCCCGAGTGGCGCATCCGACTCTCTTCCTGTAAATCCAAGCACTTTCACGTTGCCAAGTTTTGCTCCAGGACTTTTTGCACCGAGTATTTTCAAACGAAGTTCCGGGTTCCGTGCAAGCAAACCAAGGGCTATCATATTGTGGGTTTTGCCTCCCCCCATTGCCTGGGTTAGCAAAAATGTGGAAGCCTGATCTATAGTTCCTTCAAGCCTGCTGAATGTTTTTTCCAAAAGGGTCTTCATGCCGGAGGTTATAAAATTTTCCTCAAAAAAATCTTCGGCATCGATTTTAGACTCCAGAAGATCTGAAAGATTCAGCACAACATCACGTCTGTCTCTGTTAAAAACGCTCTCACGCGGTGTGCATGAAGTTTTTAGATACATTTTTCATCCTCGAATTAATAATTATTGAATTATTTGTTTCTTTTCCTTGAATGATTACAACTTCTAATTATTACAGTAGTGACAGAGAGCAGAAAGAATAGGATAAACATCTATAATGCTATAGTATAAATTTCTATCCTAACACACAGTAAATAGTCAAGAATATTCATTTTTATAGTGTTAATATACTCATAATTTATTCTTAAACACCAGCAAAGTTAATTTAATTTGTCGTAACTACTCAGGTTCAAAGTTCCACGCCTGCCCTGGCGCGACTTGATATGCATTCTTGGCGCGATCGCACTGAATACTACGATAGACGTTTCTACCCAATGGGACAGGGAAGCCAGGTCTGGGCCAGGGTTCAAGGTTAGAGAGCGATGAAGATTGAACGGTAGCACACTACAGCTTCACGCCTTGCACTTGCCCCGTTGAATTTCTTAAGCACATATTCAACTGCGGCTTGCGGCTGTGGCAAACTCGGCACTTGCAGGATTTAGGTTGCACGCTAAAACAATCTATGCTAATTTTAAATTATTATGAAACAATATACTATAGATGATCTGAGGCTTGGAGAATACGAAAAGATTAAGACTTATCTGGATGAAAACGTTGGTCCCTCAAAAATGGATGGAATATACTGGATACAACTTGATGAAAATATCCTGACTAATATTCAGGCTGAACATAAAGAATGCCGGCCATTTTATTTTGCAATAGATATAGGACCTAATGCCGTGTCGTGTGAACTCCTTATAAGATCCAGAAGTACAATAAAATGCAATTGTACAAGCTATGCTACTGAATCCCAGCGCAACTGGATTATTAAATTTGCCGACGCAATATTCGAAAAACTGGGAATAACAACTTAGGGACTCCGAGTCCCTAAGCAGGATAATGGGATCTGAATTATAACTCACGATGCTTTATCATATGATACGAACCCTGATTATTGCAATATTTGTCCTTCCAGCTACAATCTTCTTTAGTAGCTTAACCGTATTTTTATCCTTTATAAGTAAAAATAATAAGTTAGCTTATAAGACTACAAAAGCATGGGCTAAATTCGTGCTTGTTGTCAGCCGCATTAAAGTAACCGTCAATGGCCTTTACAACATACGACCTGACAGATCTTACATTTATATGTCTAACCACCAGAGCAACTTTGATATTCCTGTTGTCCTTGCCTATCTTCCTTTTCAGTTCAGATGGGTTGCAAAAGCAGAACTTTTCAAGATACCGATTTTCGGTTATGCGATGCACAGAATCGGGCATATAAATATTGACCGATCAAACCGAAGAGCTGCTTTTAAAAGTTTAA
This sequence comes from Desulfobacteraceae bacterium, assembly GCA_013792055.1. Lineage (GTDB taxonomy): Bacteria > Desulfobacterota > Desulfobacteria > Desulfobacterales > ETH-SRB1 > B13-G4. Next base: position 6,295 of record VMSQ01000172.1, on the reverse strand, counting down.
AAAAGGCTGCTAAAAATATTCGGGAAGGTGTATCTGTTTTAATCTATCCTGAGGGTACGCGCAGCAAAGATGGTAATATCGGGTCATTTAAAAGAGGTGGCTTTATTTTGGCTGTGGAATCCGGGGTTCCGATTGTTCCGGTAATAATACATGGGACATGGCCCATTATGCCAAAAAATAAAACCACTATAAGACCGGGAAATGTTACTATAGAAATTAAAGAACCTATTGAAACAAAAAATTATAATAGAAAAAGCAAGGACGATCTTCTGGAAAAAGTAAGAAATATAATTTGCGAATCTTTTGAAAAAGGGGAAATGGGCAAACTATGAAATTAAAAATTATCCCCTTGGGTGGTCTGGGAGAAATTGGTCTTAATATGATGGCCTTTGAATACGGGGATACTATTTTTGTTGTTGATGCAGGCCTTATGTTCCCTGAAGATTATATGCTTGGTGTTGACTATGTTATACCTGATATCAATTACCTGAGAGAGAACAAGTCTAAAGTTTCAGGAATTGTTTTAACTCATGCTCACGAAGATCATATTGGAGCCCTGCCCTATCTGCTTAAAGAAATAAAAGCTCCGGTCTTTGGAACTCGTTTCACGCTTGGAATAGTAAGGCACAAACTTGAAGAACATGGCCTTCTTTTATCAACATCACTCAATGAAATTTCTCATAGAAAAAAACTTAAAATAGGAATCTTTGAGCTCGAGTTTATCCGTGTAAGTCACAGCGTTGTGGATGGTATTGGAATTGCTATTAAAACACCTTATGGCCTTATTGTACACACAGGCGATTTTAAAATCAGCCATATGCCGGTGGATGGTGTAATGACCGATCTAAATAAGTTCGCCAGGTGTGGAGATGAAGGAGTCCTTGCGCTGCTGTCAGACTCCACAAATGTGGAAAAGGAAGGCTATACTATATCCGACAAGGAAATAGGTGAAACACTGGCAAAGATAATAACTGAAAGCCAGGGGCGTATAATTGTAGCTCTTTTTGCTTCAAATGTCGCAAGAATACAGCAAATAGTTAATATTGCGAGGTCAAAAGGAAGTAAAGTCCTCATTAGCGGCAGAAGTATAGAAACCAGCACAAATATTGCGAAAGAGCTTGGATACATCCATATCCCTGAGGGGATGGAAATTGATATCAAACAGATCAATGACTTTAAAGACGATGAAATAATAATAATAACAACCGGCAGCCAGGGTGAACCCATGTCGGCCCTGGCCCGTATTTCCAGAGGTATCCATAAACAAATAAAAATCAAGGAAGGCGATACCGTCATCTTCTCATCAAAATTCATTCCCGGAAACGAAAAAGCTATTTCAAATATTATAAACAATCTTTACAGAAAAGGCGCTGACGTTATTTATGAAAAGATTTCAGCCATTCATGTATCAGGCCATGCTTTCCGGGAAGAATTAAAACTAATGATAAACCTTACCAAACCTGAATATTTCATTCCGATACACGGTGAATACAGGCACCTGATTCTGCACACCCGGCTTGCCGAACAGGTCGGCATTTCAAAAAACAGAACAATTCTTGCTGAAAACGGGCAGGTAATTGAATTTGATGAAAATGGAGTAAAAGTCCTTGACAAGATTATGACCGGCCGGGTGCTTATTGACGGGAAAGGAGTTGGTGACGTCGGGAGCAGTGTTCTAAAAGAAAGGCGCACACTATCAGAAGATGGTCTTGTTGCAGTTAACATGGTCTTTGACGAAGAGACAGGAATAGTTGTGTATGGGCCGGAAATTGTTTCGCGTGGTTTTGTGTTTGAGATGGAATCAGGGCATCTTCTCGAAGACGCAAAGTGTGTAATACTCGAAATTTTAGAAGGAATAGGCCCTGAGGTCCCTGACAGAATTGATAAAATAAGAGCTCAGGTGCAGCCGGCCCTGAAAAAATATTTTTATTTTACAATCGGACGTCGTCCGATTATACTGTCTTTTATTACAGAAGTATAGAAACCACTCAGGTTGAAAGTTCCAAGGTTCACGGTTGCCAAAAATTATGCGTAAAGAAATTATCGGTATTTTCCTTTTTTTTCTAGTAATTTTCACACTGGGATGTCTTTTGTCTTACAGCCCTGAAGACCCCTCAATTCATAATGCAAGGGCTGCGGGTAGTGTTCACAACCTGTTCGGCATATTTGGAGCCCACGTTTCCGGCATTTTAATCGGGCTATTCGGACTTGGAGCGTTCTGGATACCAATACTATTTCTTTTATCCAGCGTACACTTTTTTGGTGACCATCAGGGAAAATTTATTATTCTGATAATGGCTGGTGGAATTATTCTTATTATCTCGACCGGCAGCCTTCTTGCATTCCAGCAAAACCAATTCATAATTTTCGGAAGCAAATTTTCATCCGGCGGCATAATGGGCATCCCCATTAAATCATTCCTTATCAAATATACAAATCACACTGGTGGCGCTGTTATACTTATCCTTATGTGGCTTATTGGCTTTATTATGACCACGGGTTTTTCGCTAATCATCTTTTTTAAACGCTCCTGGAAGCTGATTATAAATGGGATAAAAAAAACAAATGAACTAATCATAATGTGGAAAGAACGAAGTAAAAAAGCAAAAAAACGAGCACAAATAAAAAAGGAGCAAAGCAAAAAAAAAGACAGCGAAATAAAAATAAAGGCAATAGAATCCAAGCCAATTAAGGAAGCCCCTGTTCCAAAGCAGGATGTTTTTGATTTCATGAAAGCTGAAAAAGGGTTTCAACTCCCATCTATTAATCTGCTTGAAGATCCTGAAATAAAACCCGTCTCCGCTGATAATGAAAATCTAAGGATGCAGTCGAAACTGCTTGAAAAGAAACTTGAGGACTTTGGTGTGCAAGGGAAGGTCGCTACTATATTACCGGGGCCTGTTATTACAACCTTTGAATATGAACCTGCCCCCGGAATAAAGATCAATAAAATAGTCGGGCTTACTGATGACCTTGCCCTCGCTCTTCGTTCGATAAGCATAAGGATTGTAGCACCTATACCTGGGAAAGCAGCTATCGGGATTGAACTGCCTAATGAAACAAGAGAAACTGTAAGACTAAAAGAAATTATTGTTTCAAATAACTTTGAAAAATCAAAGTCAAAACTTACAATCTGTCTTGGCAAAGATATAATAGGAAATCCAGTAGTGGCGGAACTGGATAAAATGCCACATCTTTTAATTGCAGGTGCAACCGGCTCAGGCAAGAGTGTGGCTCTGAATGCTATGATTTGCAGTTTTTTGTTCAAAGCAAGCCCTGATGAAGTAAAACTTATAATGATAGATCCAAAAAGGATTGAGCTTTCAAGCTATGATGGGATTCCACATCTTATAACGCCTGTGGTTACAGATGTAAAAAAAGCAACTAATGCCCTTTTCTGGGCTGTACATGAAATGGAAAAAAGATATGAGTTGCTTTCAGAAATGAGTGCACGAAATATAAAACAGTATAATCAAAAAATAGATAAGGAAAAAGAAGGAAAAGAAGAAAATGGTCATGAAAAGCTACCGTATGTTGTTATAATTATTGATGAGCTGGCAGACCTGATGATAGTTGCTCCCAGGGATGTTGAAGTCGCATTAACACGGCTTGCACAAATGGCAAGAGCTGCAGGCATACATCTTATTCTTGCAACCCAAAGGCCTTCGGTGGATGTACTTACAGGAACAATAAAGGCTAATTTCCCGACACGTCTTTCTTTCCAGGTCTCTTCTAAAACAGATTCAAGGACAATAATTGATACAAATGGTGCTGAAAATCTTCTTGGAAATGGAGATATGCTTTTTTTGCCGCCCGGCACATCTAAAATTCAGCGTATTCATGGTGCATACATATCAGAAAAAGAGATCGCCGGCATAACGGAGTTTTTGAAAAAACAGAAAACCCCGGAATATGATCATGCAGTAATAAACGAACATGAAAAAGAAAAAGCCTCATCTGAAGAACTTGAATATGACGAAAAATATGATGAAGCTATAGCGCTTATTACCAAAACAGGCCAGGCCTCCATATCCATGATACAGCGCCATTTGCGCATAGGATATAACAGGGCCGCACGAATTATAGAAATAATGGAGAAAGAGGGGGTTGTCGGCCCTTCAGATGGTGTAAAACCAAGAGAGGTTCTTGCCCGCAGTTACGATAACATGCCTTGAGCGATCGCCGATTTTGCCGAATCTGCTGCGTTGAAGCGCATTCGCAAATAGTGCACTATGGCTTCATGCTCTTCGCCTTGCATCTCCAGCAAACTCAACAATCGCTCAACTTGGGTTAAACCTAAATTGAGCGATTTTTTTATGGGCATTTAAAATGTGCAAGAAAAAAGAAAATCAATTAGTAAGCGTAATAATCCCCACATATAATCGCGGCTGGGCAATTAAAGAAGCTATTGATTCTGTGCTGGCTCAGGATTTTACAGATTTTGAACTGATTGTTGTAGATGACGGGTCAACTGATAACACTCAGGATATACTGAATTCGTATAAAGAAGATATAATTGTACTACATCAGGAGAATAAGGGAGTAAGTGCAGCAAGAAACAGAGGTATAGCCTCAGCTTCAGGACAGTATATTGCTTTTCTTGATTCAGATGATCTCTGGCTTCCGCAAAAACTGTCAACGCAGGTTGATTTTTTCAATACAAATCCTGATGCTCTGATCTGCCAGACAGAAGAGAAATGGATAAGAAACGGCATGTTTGCAAATCCTAAAAAGCGGCACAGAAAGTTATCAGGGAATATTTTCGAACAATCACTTTATTTGTGCCTTGTCAGCCCTTCAGCAGTGATGATGAAACGCAGTCTTTTTGAAAAGGCAGGTATGTTTGATGAAACCCTTTCTGCCTGCGAAGACTATGATATGTGGCTCAGGGTAAGCTGCAGATATCCGGTATATCTTATAGATACTCCTTTGATAATAAAAAGGGGCGGGCATGCCGACCAGCTTTCCAGAACCTCTGGCCAGGACAGATACAGGATTCAGTCTTTAAAAAAGATTATTGAAAGTAATTTGTTGACAGATGAGCAGACAATGTCGGCATTAAAAGTTCTTAAAGAAAAATGCGCCATATATGCAAATGGCTGCCTCAAGCGGGGGCGCAAAGATAAGGCTTTACACTACAATGATCTCGCAGAAAGCTGTCTTGGCCGCTGATACTCAAAACTAATGGGAAAGACAACATCCGGTTTTATACACATTCTGAGACCTTTGAAAAATGTTCAATTTTGTTCAAGTTCAAGGAAGGCGAAAATTTTAAATGTAGGAATACATTGAGTATTTCGAGGCTTAAAATTTGAGTCTGACGCCAAAATTGGGCAAAAGGGGGCGTTTTGCAAAGGTCTCATTCTGCCCAAACGTTCCGTTACACTGTGATTCAATTTATGAGTTTGTAATTTTCTGTTTAAAAATTTCCTGCAGACGTTTTGGATTGGCTTTGCCTTTGGACAGCTTCATGGACTGACCAATCATAAAACCCATGGATTTTTTGTTCCCGTTTTTATAATTTTCAACGGCAGAAGGGTTTTCTTCGATTACCTGCTTTACAATAGACTCAAGAGCGTCCATGTCCGAAACCTGCCTGAAACCGAATTGTTCGACAATTTCTTCCGGCGTCTGGTCGGTTTCAAAAAGTTTTTCCAGCACAGCCCGGACTGAATTTGAATTAATTTCATCTTTTTCCAGCATATTAATCAAACCGGCAAATTGTGCCGGAGTTACAGGCAACGCTTTAAAATCATAGTTGTGTTCTTTCATGGCAGGAATCAATTGCGTTGAAATCCAACTGGCTGCTGTTCGAGGGGCGGAGCCATTTTTAATAACTGCTTCAAAATATGCGGACAACTCTATTTCCGAACTCATCTGCACGGCCTCATCATGCATCAGCCCATACTGAGTAACAAATCTACTGATTTTCCGGCTTGACATTTCCGGCAAACGGGCAGCGATTTTTTTCAGCCATTCATCGGTTACAACAATCTGGGACACGGCCGGATCCGGCACGCAGGGTCCTTCAGATTTTGCCCGCATCACAGTTGTAATGTGCTTTTCAGGATTCCACAGCCTGGTATGCAATACAATCGGCTCCCCGTTATTAAGAGACTCGGTCTGACGTTTGATCTCATAGGCAATGGCATCGCCGACATGGTGGAGGGAATTCATGTTTTTGATTTCGACCTTGGTATTAAGCTCGTCGCTACCTTCAGGCCGCAGGGAAATATTTGCGTCACATCTCATGGTTCCTTGTTCCATGCTGCACTCGGCACTTCCTGTATATCGA
>VMSQ01000042.1 GCA_013792055.1 Desulfobacteraceae bacterium | reverse complement strand
TCCCAGAATAGCTCCAAGCCTTGATGAATATCGTCCACAGGAACATTGATCGGCAATTAAAAAGCTTATGTCGCCGGTTTTAAAACGCAATAGAGGCATCCCTTCCACAGCCAGCGGTGTAACAATGACTTCACCTACATGACCCGGGGGAAGTACTTTGCCGTTTTCATCGATAATTTCTACAACAGCCAAATCAGAATGGAGATGTCCTCCTTCTTGAGCAGTACATTCACAGAATGTTGTAACTGTTTCTGTTGATGCATAAGTTGAAAATGCTTTTGCCTGCCATATCTCTTCTAAATCCTGGCCGATTTTTAGTTGTTCAAGATTATGATTTCGTAAAGGTTCGCCTATACATACAAGCTTGGAAACAGCGGTTTTTACTGGATCTATTTTATTATTTTGAAGGTATAATCCTAATTTTTTCAGGAAGGTAGGTACACCGACAATTACTGTGGGATTCATCCTTAAAATAATATCTTTCTGGTTTTCCAGAGTATTTAGACCATTTCTTATTGCTGTTGCACCGAGACTGCGTACGCCAAGGAAATAAGCAAGTCCTGCAACAAAACATCGGTCAATAGTGCAGGTTAGCAGCACTATATCTTCTGCGGTAATTCCGCATCCGGCAAATGACTTTTTTTCGTTATATGCGAGGCGGTTTAAATCATAATCCGTATACATTATGCGTGTTGGGCAGCCTGTTGTTCCGGATGATAAAACAACATCAACAATCTTTAAAGGCGAAACAGCACAAAAATCGTTATTATATTTTTCAAGATCAGATTTGTCGGTAATTGGGAGTTCACAAAGTTGTTCAAGTGTTATGCGTTCAAAGTCGATACATGAATCTTTTAGAATCCTCTGATAATACGGTGAATGCTTGCCGCAATAAACAAGATGATCGCGAAGTCTTTTTTCTTGAAGTTTTCTTATGATGTGAGGTTCGGAAAACTCTATATCCATGTATTGTTTTAATTCCATCACTCTTTCCTGTCCATTACGGCTACCTCTTCGGATATAATATTTCGTACCATGTTCTTTAATTTAAAAGGTTTAAGATCTTTAAATTCTTCCCATTTTATTGCCGGCAATTTATGTATTTTTATCTTTCCCGGTCTGAGTAAAAAAGAACCTCGTGGAGGGATATTTTCGTTACCGCTAATACATACCGGCACAATCGGACACTTAGCTTCAATGGCAACGCGAAAGATCGAACCATGAAACTGGCCCATCGATTTGCCTCCTGATCGAGTTCCTTCCGGAAATACAATAATGGAAACTCCCTGCCTCAGTAACTTAACCGCTTGTTTTGAAAATTGCTTAAAAGGTATCTCATTAATACTTAAATAGCCGGCCCAGCGAGCATAAATGCCCAAAACAGGTAATCGAAAAGGCCAGATATTTACAACCTGAATACATTCATACGGAAGGCAGGCCATTAAAAAAGGATCTGTGGCAGATCTGTGATTACAAACGAAAATATAAGGCCCCTGCCCAGGTTTTTTTTCATAATCTTTATAATATATCCTGATTGATGAAAAAGGAAGTACTTTTATAGCCACCATTCCATACCAGCTTATTGCTCGGCGAAACCACTTCATAGTATTACGATGAGACATAAATAATGAAAAATATGCAACAAGGAGAGTTAGTGCAGGGATAGCAATAGCCGAGTACAGAAAAAATAAAAAGTAAAACGCAATATTGAAAAAGATCAGCTTTAAGCCTTTAATGCTCTTCATTTTTCAAACTTAGAATAAACCTGTAAATATCCTCCAGAGTTCTAATCTCCCTGACTCGCTCATCGTTACGAATTTTCACGCCGAACTTTTGCTGAAGAGCAACAATTAGATCAACAATATCCAGGCTGTCCAGCCCCAGGTCTTCAAATATATTCATTTTTGGCTGAAGTTTTTCTGTTTCTATCTCAAAGGACTCTTCAAAAACCTGGTTTGTCATTGTAATTATTTCGTTTTCTGTGATTTCGTGTTTCATAATTTTTTACATACCAGTACAGAATTTATACCACCGAATGCAAAACAATTTTTAACCATAATTGAAATATCTTTAGAAACAGCTTCCATTACATGATTGATACCCTGGCAGTCAGGACTAACGTTGTCTAAGTTCAGCGTAGGATATATTATTCCTTTCTCCATCATTGCAAGCGATACAATCAATTCCAGTGACCCTGATGCGCCCAGAGTGTGCCCTATATATCCCTTTAGGCTGCTTACAGGCATTGAATCGCCTAAAACTTCCTTTATTGCTTTTGCTTCTTCTCTGTCTCCTTGTATGGTTGCTGTTGCATGGGCATTAATATAATCAACCTCTTTAGGAGAAACGTTTGCACTTGCCAGGGCTTCTCTGAGACATAAGGCTATCGAATTTTTGTCAGGCTGGCTTACATGCACACCACTTCCACAAGTATGATATCCTATAATTTCTGCGTATATTTTTGCATTTCGTCTTAAGGCGCGTTCGTATTCTTCAATTACTAATATTCCGCTTCCTTCGCCGCAGACCAGTCCATCGCGGTCTCTGTCAAAAGGCCGGGGCGTTTTATGTGGTTTGTCGTTATAGTTTGCTGATGTTGCGAAAAGAACATCAAAAGAGCCTGTAACCGTAGGATGAAGTTCTTCCGCACCACCGCAGGCAACAGCATCCTGCTTGCCCAGCCTTATTAAGTCATAGCCCACATTGATTGCTTGTAATGCTGATGCACAGGCTGCTGAGGTCGCAATAACACAACCTGTAATGCCCAAACACTGTGATACATTCATGGCCGCCGTATGTGAAACACACTGAAAAAACTTCATCGATGGAAGCTTAGTCAAATCTTTTTGCGGCAACATAATTTCAAATACTTCATTGAGACTTTCGGCGCTTCCCATTGTTGAGCCGATAATACAGCCAATCCGGCCTGAAGTTAATTCTTCATGTTTTATACCCGCGTCTGCTAAAGCCTGTTCTGTCGCCTGCAAAGCAAAAATACTCATTCTGCCCATTGATCGTCTATTTTTGCGCGGTATGGCTTTTTCGTTTATTAATTTCGCTGGTGCACCGACAAGACTGCGGAGGCCGGTATATTGATCCCATCCTTCCATATAATGGACAGCGCTTTTTTTCTCCTCAATTCCTTTGACAAGCGAAGAAACATCATTTCCCATAGCCGATACGGCGCCGACACCTGATATGACAACTCTTTTCAACTGTCTAATTCCCGCCCAATAAAATGATTGTAATCGTCTTTGCCGATTACAGCACGTCCCACAATAAAAGATGACATCATTGCGCCTACAAGACCCGGCAATACGGAACTCTGACCGGCAGCATAAACATTTCGCAGGGGAAGCTTACCAAAAAGATTAAACTGTCCAATTTTTTGTTTGACTCCATAAGCCGAACCATGAGGCGAATGCAGATAATCCCTGAATGTTAATATAGATGCAGCCGTGACTACTTTAAATGAATTACTATATTCCGGATAAGTATTGATAACGCGTTTACTTATAGTATTAATGCGTTCTTGCTTGTATTTCATATAGCCGTTTGGGCGTTTCCCGGGTTTTGAATCTCTCCAGGCCTCAACATGTTCCGGGAAAGAAACTTCAAGGGCATTCAACACCCTGTATGATTTTCCCTTAGCTGTTTCTAAGTTTTTCATTATGACTAGCGCAGGCGGGCCAGGATTATATGGGTCTATTAATAAGTTAATGTCGGCTGTTGGGAATAGGGAAAGGATTGTTGGCTCAAACGAATCAAAAGCCTTATCTGATTCCACAATTCCGTATACAGAGAAGAAACCTGCTGATGGTTCAAAAGACTTAACTCGTTCTATAAAAGCCTTGGTCAAATGTTTCTGCGGAAGGATCTTTAAGATTTCTTGAGGATGAATTGTAAAAATACAGTGTTTACAGGAAATTTCATCTCCATTGTTCAAAACGAAGCGTCCAACACGATCATTCTTTATATCAATACATTTCCTGATAAAGCTACTGCACATAACATCGATATCAAATTCTGCAAAACGTTCTTTGAAGGCTTTGATAAAGGCATCTCCGCCGTCTTTAACACGAGACATGGACTTATACAGGTCGTAACTGACACGACTGTGGTTTGCAAACGAAATTTCTGCAGGCTTAACTCCGTGGCACATGCAGAAACCAGACAGCAATCCTTTGAGCAGACGATTGTCAGTTAAGTTGTTCAGGACTTTATCAAGGCTTATATAATCCTCATCTATAACATTCGGAGAAAGAGTGATGTTACGCAAATCCATTGAAACGGTCTTGGAACAGACATCCCTCACCATATCAAAATAACGGTCAATAGCGGTTGTTTCTGATGGGAAATAATCCTTAAATTTTGAAATAATTGCCTGGTAACCGACCGGCAGGTCAAATACAGCCTGTTCTTTTTCGAAAACAAAACGGTTATTTTTACCCTGTGCAATATAAATCGGCCTGATATAATCATGGATCCCAAGAACGGTCAGCATATCGTGAAGAATTCCGTTCTTATAAAATCCACCGGTAAAATGAAAACCCGTATCAAAAGGAACCCCTTTTCTGTAGAACCGTGTGAGCGATCCGCCGATATGTGTATTTTTTTCAAGAAGCAGAACAGAATGACCGTTCATGCCAAGCAAAAGAGCAAGCGTTAATCCGCTAATACCGCTTCCCACAACTATATCATCATACTTTTTCAATTTATATGGTCAGCCCTCCGTTAATACCGATAACCTGACCGTGAATATACATATTTTCTTCGCTGCATAAAAAATTTACAACCGATGCAACATCTTCAGGACATCCAAATCTATTAAGTGGAATAAGAGGCAGAATTTTTTCTTTTGAGAGATCTTCGGTCATATCTGTTTCAATCACTCCTGGAGCAACTACATTAACAATAATATTTCTCTTTCCAACTTCCCTTGCCAATGCTTTTGCAGCACCAATCAGCCCTGCTTTTGATGCAGAGTAGTTTACCTGACCAGCTTGACCGATTTGGCCTGAAGTGGAAGAAACTACAATGATTCGTCCCTGTTTTTCACGAAGCATTGGAAATAATATGGCATGCATGACATTGTAAAATCCATCAAGATTTACAGAAAGAACTGAATCCCATTCTTCCTTTGTCATCCACATCATAAGGTTATCACGGGCTATGCCTGCATTATATACCACTATATCAGGTGGACACTCATCTGCTTTTTTTTCTAAGGCTGTCTCTGTTTCTTTATAATCAGAGACATCAAATGAAAGAGTTTGGCAGGATCTCCCTGTTTTTTCTATTTCTTTCTTTGTTTTATCAGCAGCATCGTGATTACTTCGATATGTGAGCCAAATATTAAAGCCAGACTTGGCAAGACGTATTGCGATTGCTTTTCCGATTCCTCGACTTCCGCCGACAACTAATGCAATTTTTTCATTACTGGATTTATTTTCCATCCCTTTATTTTTAGAATCCTTAGTTATTTAAGATAGAGAAATTATCACTACTGTCCGGTTTAAACTTTCAGAGTATCAATTAAGTGTTTGAAACTATATGACATATTGACAAAATTAAAAGGGATCGATTTGAATTTGCCCTAAACCTGGTTTTATGGTTCTTTTGCAGAAAAACATGCGAAAG
>VMSQ01000109.1 GCA_013792055.1 Desulfobacteraceae bacterium | reverse complement strand
TTTGAACTGGCAAGACGGCATCTGATTAAAGATACTGTAAAGATAACCGGCGCCCAGGATATGATACCGCTTTTGGCTGATATTGCTGATAAAAAGCAAGAACATTTTGTCTGCATTTCCCTTAATGGCGAGCATGAAGTCATTAAAAAAAGGATTGTAACCATTGGCCTGGTGGATCGCAGCCAGGTGCATCCGCGCGAGGTTTATGCGGATGTCATCTCCGATAGGGCTGCCGCTGTAATCTTTGCACATAACCATCCTTCGGGTGATCTGAAACCCAGCGACAGCGATCTGAAAATCCATGAACAACTGACTGAGGCAGGAAAGATCCTTGGGATTCGGATTCTGGATCATCTTATTGTGACCAGAAAGGGATATTACAGCTTCCAGGAAGCAGGGCTGATGGGTTAAATGCAGAAAACGAAAGAGCAATTATCGCAACAAGCTCAAACTCCAGAAAAAAAGGCCTTATTTATTACCTAACATTAATCAATAGGTTTCTATTTTGCAAAAACATCCAAGAGAGGATGAAGTCTTGATGTCTGTATCATCTGATGCAAGTGCATCTTATCGTGGATACCGACTACAAACACTGTATACACTCAGGCGCATGCTCGATGTGAGCGATAACGAGAATCTGATATTCCAACCGGAAGGTAAAGAAGATCTTGCTGTCTATGATACCGATCACAACCTGATAGAAGTGGTACAAGTTAAGGCTCTCGGATCAGAACTTTCCCTTTCCTCGTTTTCTCCCCCAAAGCCCAATTCTTTTTTTTACCGAGCATCTGATCTGCTGAAAGAGAATTCTAATTTAAATATTACTGTTGTAAGTTTTGGCAAGATAGGGGCCGAATTACTTCGGAGCATCGAAACTGAAGGCGATGAACGAAAAAGAGTGACAGAAAAGCTTAGCAATTATGGCCTGTTATCTAAAACAGAAGCAGAAACTCTCTTGTCGACATTACAAATAATCCCTCTGAATGAAACTGACGTAAAAGAAGATTTGGATGCATCATTCAAAGGTGGATTTACAGGTATTGATCCTGATTCGGCCTTTGAAATTTTAATGTTTTGGCTTTATGTCTGCGCTGAAAACAAGACTGAGATTACTAAAAAAATCTTGGTCGATAAACTTAATAATATTGGAAAGTTCTTTGCGGCTCGAAGCTCGTATTACAAAGAATGGTTCACTTCCATTGTGCCGATTGAAGATCGAAAGATCTTAGAAGATGATAAAGCCGTTTTATCCCAAGAATTTTATGAGGGTATTTCTGCTAAATATGAACACATTCTCGCAAACCTTGATATTTTGCGACCCAAGAAAATACATAAGATCGCTGAAAAGTTCGAATTAAGCAAAGTAGTAATCATTCATGGAGCTTCTGGCCAGGGCAAAACAACTTTGGCATACCGTTTCTTGAGAGAATTTTATCCGGAGTTCTGGCGTTTTCAAGTTCAGTTAGTTGAAAACAGACAACATGCCCTTAGTGTGGCAAAAGCCTTAGTTAGTCATGCGGATGCCATCGACGTTCCAATGATTGTGTTTGTTGATATTTCACCTAAAGATGTTGATTGGCCCGAACTGGTCAAGCAACTGGCAGACCATCGAACTATCCGCGTACTTGTAACAATTCGTGAGGAAGATTTTCGCCGGTCAAACATCTCTGGAGTTGAATTTCATTTTTCTGACATTGAACTTAATTTTGATCTTTCCGAAGCTCGGGAATTATATCAATCACTCGAAGAGACTCGTATGCCTGCAAGAATCCTTGATTTTGAGGATGCTTGGAATAAGTTTGGGGGTAAAGGTCCACTTTTGGAATTTGTTTACCTGGTTACCCAGGGGCTTTCTCTTAAACAAAGACTAACACAACAAATAAATCGTATCGAAGATGAAGTGAGAGAAGGCAAAAGGAGTGAAAAGGAGATTGAACTTATCAGACTTGTTTCAGTGGCATCGGCTTATGAAGCACGCTTGAAAACAAGGCCACTGGCAAAACATATGGCGTTCCTTTCACCACGCAGAACATTTGAGACATTAGAAAAAGAATATTTTATAAGAGTCAGTAAAGATGGCACTCTTGTTCAAGGACTGCACCCTATCCGTTCCAACATCTTGGCAGAACTTTTAACAGAACCCACATTGTTTCCATGGGCTTCCAATGCGGGGACCTGCCTTGAATTTATGCAGGAAGAAGATATTGCAACGTTTCTTATACATTCTTTTTCACGTCATCACGCAGATTTAGAGTCATTTTTGGCGTTTGTTGCAGAATTCAAGCCCAATCGGTGGGTGGCACTATCTGGAGTTACAACAGCTCTAATCTGGCTGGGAATACTTGAATACACTAAAGGCAATCAGCAATTGATAAAAGAAGCCTATAATGACTCAGGAAGCGGTTGGCATTTTTTAATGGATTTTGATATTGCTGATATTGGTGAGGGTCTGGGAAGATCCTGGTGGAAGGGCCTTGCAACTGAGGAAAGAGCGCTACAAATAGAGGCGTTTCAATCTCGTCAGACAGACAAAATAAAGGTGTTTGAATATGCAAAAAACTGGTTATCTAAACAAAACCAGAAACCACTTTCTCCCATTTCCGATTCTGATTGGGCTGCTGTGGGAAGGGAGGTTTTCTGGATAGGGCGGTTAGGAATTTCGTGGCCACTTTCGGATTGGCTACCTGAATCCGACTTAAAAAAGGCCATCAATGTATTACCTATCGAGGAATTGTCAGATCTAATTCTTGGACTATTTCAAGGAGGATACGGGGAGCCGTTTAATCGTTGGCTGGAGAAAAATAGATCCAGAATAGCAGCTCGTTTTCAAAAAGAGACGCAAACAGTAGCATTAGAAGACGATGGGGAAAAAATTACAACACACTTCATTGTGAAGCTCGATCAGGAGAAAGATTATGCATCCGATAGTGAATCTAATTCTCATGAGCACAAAGATCTTTTTAACGAAGAAGCTGTGCAACGGCTATCAATACTTAGGAAACTCTTTCCTGATCGTAGTGAATTTGCTTCTCAGGGCTACGGCCATAAACTATGGCCAAGTTTTACCTCATTAAATGATTCAACAGTGAAATCCGGGATTCCCTCTTCACGCCTTCCTCCATACTTGCTAACATCAGTTAATTCTACGTTCAGGGGGTTGGGAGAAATGCCACAAAGGCTCATGACATGGGATGAATATGCTCAAAAATTACTAAGTCTCCGGCAAGATGTACTATACAATTTAAAACAGACTGTAAAAGGCCTCAGTCATTTTTTCCGAAAACGGAAACCAATAAAGCTGCTTGGTAATTTAGTCGACAACGTTGACTGGTCTTGTTGTCAGCAGGTGTTACGAAAACCGCCACTGCTGCCAAGATGTGCCGTCGATGAATGGGGTTTTGTTGATGAATATACCTCTGGGTTGCCAGACCAAAAAAAGCCAAAAAAATCCCCAAATGTTAACAGAAAAGGCCTGGCAATTAAGAAATACAAGCCTTTCCTTAAGGCTTATGGGGAATACATTAGAACTCTATCCAATTTTTTCAGTCAATCAATTCACGCTATGACCTTAAACCCATATCTTGGGAGAGCAAGTAATACAGGAGCTGATAAAGCCAAACTGGAAGAGGTGGCAACTCAGCAGGGCATTAATCTTGATATGATACGTCTTTCAAATTTAAACCTTACAGCCGCAATTAAAAATTTGTCGGTATTCCAAAATGAATTCAGAAGTTTCTTGGGGAAACGTGTTAGTACTAATGAACTCGACTGGTTGGAGCATCAGGAAAAGGATGTTTTCCAAAGCCTGCTAATGATGTGGTATTTCTTTATATTCCATCCTGCAAAAATAATGCAGAATGCATTGAATGAAAGCTCTAAGCGGTTTAAGGAAATTATGAGAAAGATTAGAAACAACTTGCAAAAGCAGTGTAAAATAATTTCATCCGAAGCTTTACAAATCACTGTTATGGCAGAAGACAGACTTTGGGAAAACAATCCTGCTTTATGGCTACAGATTGATGGAAGATATCCTATTGATGTATACAATTCTTTAGAGCAAGTATTTGCCGCTATCCCACAAGCCGTGCAAAGGGTCGATAATCGTGAGTTAGGAAACTTTGTTGCTCAGCTCAGGTGGAATTATGTTGTTATTGTTCCTCTGGTAAGGGGCAAGTGCCTTGATGCCACCGCATGGCATGTTTCCTTGCCCGTTCTTTTGTCAAATAAAGAAACGAATGAACTTGGCTGGTGGAATTTAGTGCAGCAGCCTATTCCTCAAGATGCATGGGCTAAATTGGGGTTAGAAATATGGAAAGTGCCGCAATTTGAATTTGCTTTAAGGTTTCTGAAATCTACTGCGGAATTGTCTCTTCTTGCAGCCCATATTAGGGATTTTGAAAGACTCCCCGAACTTGACGATCTTGGTTTAGAGTTGCTTCAAAGCCATATTCACTCTGTGAGTGTTAAAATGGCCGATGCATTTGAAGCATCCCAGAAAGCAGCAGCGGATTTAATTAATATTTTTGAAAAAGTATCTGAAACGGAATATGATCATAGACTAAATCTAATGGCAGCCATGCAAGCCTTAAATGATGGGTGGAATAATGTTTCACCTGTATCTGACTTTAATGGTAAGGTAACCCTCGATCTTGAGGAGCTTGTTGAATGGGCCAAACGACTGGAAAATGCCCGTGAGAAGGCTTTCATGGTTTATCTTTTCTGGGTAGCAGATGTATTGGATGAGATGAGAGAGTGATTTGGTTAAATCTTGATCAGCGCATTAGTTGATATCTGTTTATGCAGATACTATTGAAGAAACATGTGGCATACATCCATAAAAATATAAATTTCTAAAATATATTGAAATGATTATAAAATATGACACTTCACCATGCAAAATCAATTCGTAAAAAGCTGCGGGAGCTGGCCGGTCTTGCGCATGAGCGCGAATTGAGCAGTGCCCTGGAAACGTTGGACAGCCACTTTGCCCAATGGCGTTGGCAGGAGATCGACTGTTTCGAGCTGAATGATCGAATTCACAGCTTTCATCAAAAAACATCCCGCGAGCTATGGGAAACCTATTCTTCCATGGAAGACGATTTTCTCGTCTGCAGAGCGGTGAAGCTGGGTTTTTTGTCCAAAGAAGATGTTCCGGAGAAAGTGGCCGAGACCATCCTTTTGGACAGCCCTGTATTAGAACAAGGAACACATGGGGCTCTTGAACAGTGAGGAAAACGGGTCAAGTCTACGTTTGACCCTTGTTGTTAATTAGTCAAGATTCAAGGGAGTATAGAAGTTTAAGAATAAAGATAAAAAATCAGAAGAGATATTGAAATAAGAGAAAATAGATTGCTCATGGGTCAAACGTGACTCCTTATTCTTTTTTTGACATTTTACTCCAGTATGTTAGGCTTAGACCGCTTCACAATCCGTAACACAACTTTAAGACCCATATGGAAGAAAAGGCCATGTGCAGAGCCAATTTCATTATCCGCAACATGAACGGCGATGAGATCCATTCAGTAGATGAATGGTTCAAATATGCACCACCTAAAATGGGAATCAGGCATTGGAAGGATAAAAGGAGTGCAAAAGAAGTTGCAAAAGCTTGGATAGGAACCGGAAAACCGGTTATGCCTATCAAGCTGAAATCAGTCCTTGACACCCACCAGTTCACTAAAGATTTCTATCCCGACTGGGTCATTCCTGAAATGATAACAGCGTTGGATAATTTTAAGGGTGAACATCGGAATCAAGACCTTGGCATTTTGGGAGCATCTCTGGAAGGAAAAGTTTTTATATCCGTTGAGGCAAAAGCTGACGAACCGTTCGACAAAATGATCTCAATGCAGATATCCAACGCCAAGGAAGGTTCTAAAATCCCTGCAAGAATAGAAGGATTTTCGAAAGCCATATTCGGCAGGCCCGTCGATGATAGAATCGGCCAGTTAAAATACCAATTGTTGACCGGTTTGGCCGGAGCCTTGATCGAGGCCAAAAGCCAGAATGCCGATTATGCTGTTTTCATTGTCCACGAATTTATTTCCAGATCGCTGGATGCCAAAAAATTGAGCAGGAATTCTGATGATTTTCAAATGTTTTTCGAGGAACTAACAGAAATCAGCGGTCTCAATTACGGGGATGGTAAATTGCACGAAATTAAGTCCGTTCCTGGTGGTGAATTTGTCCCCGCTGGGATGCCCCTATTATCTGGGAAAATACAAACCCAGCTAACATGAATCTATAAAATGGAGGAGGTCGAATCACAGTTTAAGTGGTGAAACGTTGGACCCTACGCCATGAGCCTGTGTGTGCCAGTTGTAAATGAAAGGTGAAATATCGCATCCTGATTACTGAGGGATTCATGAAATGCAACTTTGTTTTGATATCGATAACGTTATTGCAAATACCGATCCTATAATTCGTCGAATCATCTATCAGCATACTGGAGGTCGTGTCGATTTGAAACGTGAGGACGTTATTGAGTTTGATTATTGTTCTTGCCCTGATAAAAATGGCAATTTGCTCACTAAATCAGAATGGTATGAGGTTCATAACCTTTTTTCTAAACCTGAAATCATTTCATCCATTGATTTGTTCCCCGGCGTTCCAGAATGCCTGAAACGCTTGTCAACTCGATATGAAATTTATATTGCAACTTCGCGGTTGCTGCAAACCAGATCAGCAACGGTCTCTTGGTTAAAAAAGAACCAGATCAATGAATACAAAATCCATTTTATTAAATCCGGTAGGAAGCACGAGACCCTCGGTTTGACAGACATAATTGTTGAAGACCATTACGAGCAGGCAGCAGCTTTTGCACAAAACGGTACCAAGTGTTTCATCATTGAATACCCGTGGAACTCAAATAAGCCCGCCAGGCAAAAACTTGAATGGGTTAAGGGCTGGGATGAGTTGATGGTTAGGTTGTTAGATTGAAAGCCTACATATAGGAGTTTCGGGACATCCTTGATAAATTGATATGTCGATTAAATCTTGAGCGAGTACTGGGACGTTTAAGGGTGTGATTTGGTGTCGCGTCTTGCTCAGCGCATTAGTTGATATCTGTTTATGCAAATGCTATTGAAGCCTTTTGAGCATAACTGGCAGGATTTTCGTACCCGCAAAGATCGGACGCTTAAAACCGTCAGTGATTTTGGATATGAAAAATATCCTGAGAAAGGAAAATATACCGCCCGTATCAAGGTAATTGATGTTTTCGGGTGTGATACAAGCATTACTGTGGAAATAAACATATAATCATTCCGGGCAGTTGGTAAGAGTGGCTCGGGCAAAAAGAATCATGTCAGGGGGGTAGAATGGAAACAACGGTAATCTATTCAGATGGAGATACGTTAAAAACAGATGTGATCCTGCGTAAATGGCTGGGCAGACAAAGGAAATTCATTGCGATTATAGAAGGCGACAGCCTAATTATCAAAAAGACTTATTCTTTGCTCGATTTTTCTTCCGAACCGGACGAAGACTTCATGTCTATGGAGGAGATAAACGAAGAAGTCCATAAAGCGAGGAAAGAGCATGAACATAGTCGTTGATACAAACGTGTTGATCTCGGCTGTTTTATGGAAAGGTCCGCCTTCAGATGCCTTGAAAATCATACTTGAAAAATACTTTCTGGTTCAAAGTCAATCGACCTTAAAAGAATTTGAAAAGGTTATAAGGCGAGAAAAATTCACAAGAATTCTTGAAAAGCGGGATTTGACGGTAGAGACAGTTATTGAGACCTTGATTACACAAAGCAGGCTTTATAATGTTTCAAAAAAAGCTGAGTCAACAGCAAGAGAAGTTAAAATAGAGGATGCGGATGATCTAATATTTATTGAACTCGCTTTGGAGGCTGGTGCAAAGTTTGTCGTGTCAGGAGATAAGCATCTCCTTGAACTTGACGAGGCTGGAAATACCAGAATCTTAAGTGTAGCTGAGTTCCTTAGGCTTGGTCATGAAGAAGAAATCGTACCTGACACAGCATAACAAAAAACTCTCTCTCAAATAAATCCTAAGCTATGTGGTTTAGAAAAGGAAATATTCCATGAGCACTCCGGTAATCAACCTTGCAGACCTTGAACCTCTTTACGCACCCCACGAAGAACCGAATTTTCAAGGGAAAAAGAAAAGTGGATTTACCTGTATGTTACACAAGAAATTTTTGAAGAACTATTTGGCTCAGATCCCAGTTAACGATTTTTGTTATATCCAACGATCCTTATATTGAATGCAAATCAAAAAAGACACAAAAGTAAAAGTCCAATCAATGGGGTCACCCTTGCATTGTGAATTATAAATTTTTAAAATATATTGAAATGATTATAAAATATGACACTTCAGTATGCAAAAACAATTCGTAAAAAGCTGCGGGAGCTGGCCGGTCTTGCGCATGAGCGCGAATTGAGCAGGGCATAGGAAGACGATTTTCTCGTCTGCAGAGCGGTGAAGCTGGGTTTTTTGTCCAAAGAAGATGTTCCGGAGAAAGTGGCCGAGGCCATCCTTTCAAAAGACAGGATATTGATGGATTGATATTGCCAAAACTACCTGAAGTGCTTAGCCAAAAGCAAAAAAAGGTAAAAATTCACAATTTACTTACTGAATTATCGGTTAAAACGTATAAAATCAAGAATATAGGTTCACGCAAGCTCCCTCAGTGGATTTTGTTAAAAAATAATAAAAACTTAAAAAAACAATAAAAAAACAAAAGCGCTTCCATAAAGAAATACAGTAACACTTATGAATTCAACCGGTTATCTTTTGATAAAATTAACAATAAAATTGTTTTAACAAAAGCAAAAAGTATATTTAATACATGGGTTCATGTAATATTTTTTGCAAAACATTACGGCTTCACAGGCGAAGAACTCGACTTTATCATCAACTACGATATCAAGTATCGAATGGGATTAGGCTGAGAGATGGATACAATTAGCCTGAAGAAAAACGACCCGAATTATCCATCAGCATTGAAGCAGCGCCTGGGCAAAGACGCTCCTGACACGATCACAGCCATAGGAAACCTCGACATCCTCCGCCATAACTCAACAGCCTTTTTTTGCTCGACAAAATGTCCTGGCAAAAACCAGTTTATACATTTGAAAGTGATTACAATAAAAACCTTATTAAAATGGGTGCGCGCCCTGTAAACATGGACAATGTTTCCCTGTGGGCAAGTATTGATAAGCAGTAATTGAGTATGAAGAAGCGAATAAAAAACATAAAGAGAAAAAAGTCACACCCTGAACATGACAGCTATTTAATGCGGATAAGTAAGGGTGAACGATTGTATAAATTCTATTATTTTCGTCCCGTGGCTGGGCGTCCTGAACATTTTGAATATCGAATATTAACAAAAGAAAAGACCAATGGAATGTTTGAAATGGTGAGCTATAATTTCAAGATTGTAAGTAGTGTCCCGCAGAAAAGCTCTGTCACCAGGGTCCCTGAAATTTCAAAAAGCCAATTAGATGATATTATTCAAAATGTCGTTATAAAAACGAATACCGGTCCTGATGAGTTCGAAGAATTGGATCTTTCTATGTTTTCGACAATTGATGAACAACTTGAATTTCTAAAACAACATGACAGGGTGGATACAATGTATATTATGTAGATTGGGTGGCTTTTTCGATCCCCCATATCGGGGAGTTCATCAGTTTGTCTTGGATAGGAGTAAACAGGGGACATATCCAACTTTTAAACTTGATAGGGGAAAAATGGGGATGTCCGTGAAATATTGACATTTTTGGGGTAGGATGGATGGAAAAAGATTATTTAAAGAAACTCGCTAAAGATCCTGGCTATATTCCAGGCATTTATAATTATTGTGATCGATGGTGCGAACGTTGCCGGTTCACTTCAAGATGTTTGAATTGCACCCTTGTAGAAGAACAGTTTGGCAATCTTCAAGAGAATGATGAACTCAACGAGGTTTTTTGGCAAAAATTTTCTGAAGTGCTTCAAAATACTCTGACCATGATTAAAGAAATGGCAAAAGAAAAAGGCATTGATCTTGATTCAATTGATATCGAGAAAAATTATAAAAATGAAGAAACCAATAAAAAAAATTCTTTAGCACATCTTATATCTCATACCTCAAAAAACTATGCAAAATTGATTGGCAAATGGTTCAATTCAAATGAATATTTATTTCTTAAGAAGGAAGATGAGATAAACCGAATCCGTGTTATTTCCTCCCAAAATAATCCAGTCGAGGAAGCAATTGGTATAAAAGACGCAATCGAAATCATTAGATGGTATCAATACCAGATTAACGTAAAACTAAAAAGAGCCATCGAAAGTGAAAGTGAAGAGCTATCAGATATCAACGACTTTCCAAAAGACTCCGATGGGTCCGCAAAAGTTGCTTTAATAGGCATAGATCGTTCAACATCTGCATGGAAGATGTTATTGACCTCTTTTCCTGAGCAGGAAAAACAAATTTTATATTTTATTGCAATGTTAGAAAACATTAAAAACAGGGTCGAAACCCAGTTTCCTCATGCAAGAGATTTTGTGAGACCAGGCTTCGATGAAATAGAGCAAAATGGATAACTTACAGCATACCGCCAGAGCCGTGCCGATTCGAAAACAGCGTCATTCAGTATCATATATCCCTGGTAGTTATTGGCATTAAGCTGGCGGCTGCTGAATCTGAGTTAGGCGGAGTAGCTGGCCGGTCTTGACCCTTCATATGACCCAGACGGGCTTGTGCGCCTTAGGCGCATTTGACCTCGCCAGAGGCGAGTAAATCCCGCTGCCCCTGCCATTTTATTTATAGTAACAACACGTTATATTTATTGAGTTTTTTATCCAATTCTTTCGCATTCACAACCAGCTTGTCAAGTTCATCCCAGAATTCTTTGTTGTGATTCTTTATTCGAATATGAACTAGTTCATGAAGGATTGTGTAATCAATTAATTCTTCAGGCAAACAAACCAGATTTACATTCAGGTTGATATTGTTCTTCACCGAACAGCTTCCCCATCTGGTTTTCTGGTTTCTGACAAACACTTTGTTATAATAAAATCCATGCTTGCCTGATAGTTCGTTGAGCCGGTTTATAAGGAATTTTCGTGCTTCTTTACGGTTGATATGGTTATTTTTTTTAAGTTCTATGGACTCCTGCTCGATCAACTCCATTCGATCCAGATGCTTTTTTATCCAGCCGGCCTTTGAATGTGTTACTTCTTCTGCCTTGTCAAATGATACTCCATAAGGCACAGCAACCCTAACGCCTTTGAATGGCCGGACAGACAGGTTTATGTGCATGGCTCGGCTGCTGCGTTCAAGAAGGATTTCGCCTACACCCTTTATTTCAACTTTCCTGGATTTCATAGATTACTACTCAATGGCTCCATTACCATTGCCGGTCGGTTTTTTCAACTTTCAGGGCGTCATATGGGTGTGAAATTACATCATTGGGCTACTGCTTTATTCCTGCGCCTTGCATATGCGGCAAACTCGGTTCGTGAGAGATACGGGCTAAATGCGATTATTCAGGCGTGATGTCTTTTTGTTTCGACTCTTATTCACCCCGGAAAATTTACAGTGCGGCTTCCTTTGCTCCTGCGGACTGTCTTTACGAATGGATGCCGGGGCGTTGTAGTCAAAGGCTGACAATGTCCGTTGCTCGACCTTAGAACCAATGATTCGATTGATCGCACGAACCATCTCGCTATCGTCTCCGGTAATAAGAGTTAAAGCTTCGCCGCTGTGAGTGGCGCGGCCGGTCCGACCGATACGATGAATGTATGCTTCGGGAGTTGAAGGGATATCGTAGTTAATGACATGCGAGATCCGGGTTACATCAATTCCGCGCGCGGCGATATCGGTTGCCACCAGGATCTGAAAAGTCCCATCACGAAAGCCATCCAATGCAGCCTGACGTTTTCCCTGGGAAAGGTTCCCTTGCAGCGAAGCCGACCGGTAACCGGCAACAGCCAGTTTCTTCTCCAGGCTCTTGGCTCGGTGTTTGGTTCGAGTAAAGACCAGAACCGACCTGATAGGGGTGGTACCCAACAGATTTAACAAAAGCGCTGTTTTGAGATGCTGGGCTACCGGGTAGAGCGCATGGCTGACAGTGTCCGCAGGCGCGGTTGTTCCTATCTGGACAGTGACTGGATTTCGCAGGATGTCTTTGGCCAGGTGTCGTATTTCGGTGGGCATGGTAGCCGAGAAAAGCAGCGTCTGGCGCTTATGCGGAAGATGTGTCAAAATTCTTCTGATATCGGGTAGAAAACCCATATCTAACAACTGGTCAGTTTCGTCTATTACCAGCACTTCCAGTTGGGAGAAATCGACGGTATGACGGCTGATATGGTCGAGAAGCCTGCCGGGGCAGGCAACGACAATATCGGCACGCTTCAGTTTCTGAATCTGTGGGTTAATACCCACGCCACCGTAAACCGCAACGCTTTTAAGGCTGGTTTTGTGCCCCAGGATTTCGATAGCCTGGTGAATCTGTTCGGCCAGTTCCCGGGTGGGGGCCAGGATCAGGGCACGGAGGCAACCGCATCTGTTCCCTATAAGACGATTCAAGATCGGCAGGACGAATGCCGCTGTTTTGCCGGTGCCGGTTTGGGCCAGTCCCATCACGTCGGAATGTTTTAGGATCGGCGGGATTGCCTGGGCCTGAATCGGGGTCGGGATTGCATAACCCGCTTTTAAAACGCCTGCCGCAACTGCGGGATGAAAATTAAATGCTTCAAAGTTCAATATATACCTTCTTTCTGTGTTCCAATAAAAAAAGCCCCGGAGTTATTCCGGGGCTTACGTATGTTTTTTGATTGACAACCGGGATCACTATTGTTCAGTCAGTGGACAATATAGGTTGCAGAAGTCTTTGTCAAACTTATTCGTAAAATTGTGTAAACAGGGGGAAATCCTATAAACGTGTGCCTGAAAAAATCAGGGTGTCAAAATGACGATAGGGTTGCCTTGTTTTATGAGATATTCATGATGAATATGTGTTAACGGTCGGCTGCGAAAGTATAATTACCCTTGAAAAACTCCTCTACATACCAGTCTATCTGCCCGTCATCAGAAAGCACCATATCCAGAAGGCGGACTGAACCAAGCAGCCTGCCTATCATGTCAAGTTTTCCCGCAATAAGGGCCTGGTCATATTTTTTTAATTCACCCCTGACCATATCTCCTTTTTGTTCTACCTTGAACAACAGTTTCTTCAGGATCGAGGCTATTAGATTAGCACGCCTGGAACGGCGGCCTATGTCTGCGGCTCCTCCTTTGAAATAGAAGGTGATGTAGTTATCATTTACTTCAGGGCCGCAATATGTATCGATTGTTGCAAAGTGATATCCAAGACGTGAGTTGAAATTCAGATATTCACCTGAAATAACAGCATAATTTGGCCCTCCCATGCGGCCTTCTTTTAATGGGTCTCTAAAAACAGATTCCGCAACAATAGAAGCAAACCCTCGCCAGTTTACTCCTATATCGCCGGACCACTCTATGTCTTTGCGAGTCATTCCATTTAGCAATGCCTTGAAGGGCACGGAGGTTACGTCTTCTTTTTGCGCTTCGCGCGCTTCATGATCGATCGAGAGGCCGCCCCCCAGGTCAATTACGTAAATGCTTAGCGGTAGAGAGCTATAAAGCCGGACAGCGATATTTTCTTTAGATTTAATATCATCGCTGATCCAGAACATTTTACGCATTGACATTTCATGTGCGAAACGGATTATGTCGTGGATTGTCTGACAGGAATCCGGATT
>VMSQ01000085.1 GCA_013792055.1 Desulfobacteraceae bacterium | reverse complement strand
TTCTGGCTTTCCAAAAGTGTACAGGAACGATTAGCAGCTATAGAGTTGAATCGAAGGATGGTATATGGACAAGATAGGGTTACATCCAGACTTCAAAGATTTCTTGAGACTTCTGAACTCACGAGGCGTTAACTATTTAAGAAGACAAATGGGGTCACCCATTAAAGGGCCTGTCAAGAGAAAAAACACCTCTCCATCCAAAAAATACATCTTTTTTCGCTTGTCCTCTTACTTTCGCACCAGCACAGCCTCGCTTTATTATCACCTTTTTTCGCACCCGTTATTTCTTTTTCATCGGTTCTCGGTCAGCACGCTTGAGCTGATCCGCACCAGTCACCCATCAGGTTCAAGGCAATTGTGCTTTAAGCGCAATGCTTAACGCACGGCCCCTGGTCCATTCGGACCCCAGAAAATCTTCGGTGCCATACCGTGTTCAATTGGATGTTTTACAAATCTTGTGGTTATTAGCCAACCCCTTACAGACTCACGGCATAGGCGAATCAGGATCTAAATAACGATTGCTGCGTGTTGGCGGGTGCAGCAGATACCAATCAAGTCTTTTGGTTTTCAACCAACCCCATTACCGGTTCCCTACTGCACCCAAACTGATTAACGAAAAAGCATCTCTTCGTCAAAAGGCACCCGATCACGCATAACGTAATAGGATGCTCTGGATATTTTATTGCTCAATGCTTTGATTGCAACAATACCGTTCCTTTCGGCTTTTTTCCGTTGATAAAAACTATGTGCTTTTACACTATGCCTGATCGCAAAGTTCGCTGCCTCCACATATGCCCATGATAGATATTTATTACCGTTCTTCTTGTTGTTCTCTCCTTTTTTCTTGCCATTGGAAAGTCTTTCGCTTTTTACACACCTACAATATGAAGAATAGTCTCCAACTTTAGCAAAACGGTTCATGTCTCCTACTTCCAGCATTATGGTAAGTCCCAGAATATCACCAATCCCCGTAATCGTCAGCAGCATCTTAAATTCTTTTCGAAGCTTTACCTGAGATTTTACGTTCTTTTCAATATCCTTAATTATCTTCTTTAAAAACTGAATAACTGCTATATTATTCTTGGCCATAAAGACCAGATTAGAAGAATCAAACATTCCTTCGACTTCTTCTCCTGTAAGCTTCTTTATCTCATTGCCAGATATCTTAAACCCAAGATTCCTTGTTATCATACTTTGAAGACTCAAAATATGAGACGTCCTGTGCCGAACAAATAAAAGCCTTCTGCGCAGCAAATCTCTTACCGCTCGTTCCTCTTTTGGATAAATATAACCTTCCGGCAATATGTTTAATCGTATCATATGAGCCAGCCAAAACGCGTCCCATTTATCATCAGTATGTTTCAGACCTTCATATTGCTTGATCGCTGACGGATTAGCCAGATGCAACTTGTACCCATTCTTCTGCAAACCGTCTACCAACCAGTACCAGTTGTATGTTGATTCTACGACTACACCTTGCAGTGTATCCCTGAACGGTTCCAGCGCCATCAAAACTCTATCCAATTCGTTTGGTATCCGTTTCCCATAAAGTCTCTGATCTTGCTCATTGATAATACCAATGTAATTATTACTTGAATGTAAATCGATTCCAGCGTATGTTTTCATATGACACCTCCTAGATCCTATTAAAGTTAATTTTTGGTCCATAGCATTTTTTGCTATGGATGGGGAGGTGTCATTCTTTTTGAACTCGTCAGGCTGTAGTGACATTTAGCGAAGCGATCCGAAGGAAAATGTCACGCTTGACGAGTATGCCTCGTGCACCTACAAAGTAAAGCACTTGGCGATGATTTTGCTCCAGCTCAATACTAAGCCCTTTATATGATTATCAAATCTATGTTTGACCCTTGGAAGACAAATGGGGTCAAGTCTACTGTTGACCCATGGAAGACAATACAAGACGCAAACCTTAATAAAAGAAGAGTTTTGAAGCTTAAAAATACGACAGAAAAATTAAAAGACAGATAAAAAACACCCTACAACATTAATAAGGATCAAAGGCAGACCTGGCCCCTTTTATTTTCAAATATGATGTCATAATATTAGGATAATAAGGCAAGGCAAATATGCCCGAAAATATCTTTAATATCATCATATCAAGGCAAATTTGCCTGTTAATCAATGGTTAGGCCAATAGAAAAACCGCAACTCCATTAACATCTTGCAAATGGAGCTAATATCATGAATGATCCGCAGACAATATTTACTATACTTTTTGGGGTATATTTCGCAACCACTGTAGCCCTTACTGGTAAATTTCAGCCATTCGATACTCCTGCAATGTGGAGAAGAGACGGTTATGCTTGGTTTCGCTTTTCAGTATCCTTCATATCTTTAAATATTCTTCCACTCTTATATTTAACCGGAGTATTAAAATGGCTATCTGATGGTTCACATTTTAGTACTACTTTTTGGCCAATGCTTGCTCTTCTTATGTTGAGTCTTGCAGGATTTGGATTCTATAGAATTTATTTTGGCATAATGCTTCTTAAATGGAATAACACTTATATCTTTTATGGGGAACAACTTCCTAAAGCATTAAAACAGGACTTGGATGAGCGAAGCAGAGGTCATTGTGAACCTTTCCCTCATATAATTCCAGGAGCAATCTGGAGTATAGTAACGATATCGTGGGGTCTTGTTTGGATTTTCTGGAAATAATGGCCTAACCGATCGCTCAAGCTGACGTGGCCGCGCCCTGCTCGTAACAGGTTCAGATTTTTTCG